>DTXA01000169.1 GCA_012962735.1 Candidatus Latescibacterota bacterium | reverse complement strand
TCTACGACCAGCCCGTTCTCAGGCCCTGGGAGGGCTATGCCGTGTACAATTCCATCGGCAGCCCCGTCATCCTTAAGTTCCCCCCACTGGAAGCTAAGGCACAGAAGCCGGCCCTTCCGTCCATCCTGGATATAGCTCGGAGGTCCGGGGGCTGGGCTATGCGCATAGTAGTGGAAAACAGCGAGGTCAGGGATGCTTACAACTTCTTAGGCTGGATGCCGGACGCATCCGAGGCGTGGGATCGTTACGAGCGCTTTGAGGTCCCCCCGCTTCCCCAGTTCGTCTCCCTCTATTTCGACCACAGGGACTGGGTGGATAAACCCGGCATCCACACCACGGATATCCGCCCGGCCGGAATGGAGAAGTACACCTGGACGTTTGAAGTTCTAGCTCCCCCTGGGTCTGTACATCTTTCCTGGGAACACACAGGACTGCCCGATGGGATGCGTGCGAGGATGGTAGACGAAGGCACGGGAAGGTGGTCCGAACTGAGCTTTTCCGGGGAGTACTCATTCCGGGCCGACGGGACGCTGAGGAGGTTCAAGCTCGTAGTAGAACCCTCGAGTCCCATCCCCGATGGCTACCGGTTGTCCGCCTTCCCCAACCCATTCAACTCATCCACATCCATCCTCGTGGAAGTTCCCGAATCCGACGCTGTGCTTGCCGTGTACGATGTAAAGGGGAGAAAGGTGAGGACCCTGGCCGAGGGTATACCTGCTGGGGAGTATGCGATATCTTGGAACGGCAGGGACGACGCAGGGAAACCTGCCGCAAGCGGGGTGTACATCGTTAGGCTCCGAGGGCATACGGGAGGGGCCGCCCGTAGGCTCGTCTTGCTCAGATGAGGAAGTCGGGGTCCCTAAAAAGTATCTGAGCGAAGCAAAGAACTTTTTGGGGCTATAAAAAGGAGGTGGTCCTATGATTCATTTTGTCTTGGCTCTTATCCTATCGGCCTTTTCCTCCTGGGCCGGTATAAAGGTAGAAGGCTATGTGGAATGGCGCACCCAGGTCATCAGGGCAACAGGCATAGCCGCCCCGAATCCGGCACTGCCTTTGGCCGTCCAGCGCCCTGCGATGCTGGAAGCCGCCAAACAGATCGCCCTTCGCAATCTCCTCCAGACCATCAAGGGGGTGTACATAAACTCGGAGACCACCGTAGAGAACGCCATGCTCAAATCCGACGTTATCCGCTCCCGGGTGGAGGGATACATACGTGACTTCCGTATCCTCAAGGAACGCTATATGTCCGATGGCACCCTCGAGGTGGACGTAGAGGTCACCATAACTGACTCTCTCAGGGCCGCCCTCGTGCCCAAGGAGGAGGGAACCCCTCAGTTCCTGGCCTCAGAGCCCCTCTCCGAGGACTACACCGGCGTTATCGTAGATGCCCGGGGCCTGGGCCTCCAGCCCGCTTTGGCCCCTAAGGTCTTGGATGAAGAAGGTCGTGAAGTATACGGCACCAAGTTCGCCAAGTGGGACTACGTCCTCAAGGCCGGGCTAATGGGCTACGCCTCCACCTTGGAGGAGGCCAAGGCAGACTCCAGAACCGGCGACAGACCTCTGATCGTAAAGGCCATAAAGGTAGCCGGAAAGGGAAAGACCGACCCGGTAATATCTTCCGACGATGCCCGTCGCATCCACGCCCTCGCCAACGGGAAGCCCGTTCTGGCTGAGTGCCGGGTGGTGTTCGTAACCGAGGAGGTGAAGCGATGAGTTGGCTCTGGATACTGCTCTGGCTTGTCCCCGCCCTCGGCCAGGAGGAACCCGCCACAGCCGTCCGGGCCAAGGGCTACGGGGCCATACTCGCCGGGGACGTAGCCAACGCAAGGGACAGGGCCATAGAAGATGCCCTGCGTCGTGCTGTCGAGCAGGCGGTGGGCACGTACATCCAGTCCGAGACCGTCGTCCAGAACTTCATGCTCGTGAAGGACGAGATCCTCAGCCGTGCCCGGGGCTTCGTCCAGAGCTACAAGGTCCTCTCGGATGGCAAGGAGGACCCCACCACCTACGCCGTAACTGTGGAGGCCCTGGTGAAGGTGGGCGACGTGGCGGAGGCCGTGGAACAGCTCATAGAGCAGGCCGGGAGACCCAGGATAATGGTCCTGATCCAGGAGACCGTGGACGGGGAGCCCTCGGAGGCCCACAGGGCAGAGGACGCCGTGGTGGGGGCCTTCCGGGGGAAGAGCGACCGCTTCCTCCTCTTAGACCCCGAGGTCGTGGCCCGCAATATAGAGGCTTCGAGGGCCCGCGCGGCCCTCGCGGGTGACCTAAAGGCAGCTGCCGCTATAGGCCGTATGGCCGGGACCGACCTGGTCATAGTGGGCATAGCAGAAGTGCGCCACGTCCGCCAGGAGGTGTACGGCACGGTCTGGGAGTTCTCCCAGGCCAGGGTCTCCGCCAGGGCGCTCTGGGTGGGCACGGGAGAGATAGTGACCACGGAATCCTCAGCTGCCACGAAGACCGTGGGTGCCGAGCAGCAGACCGGGGTATCGGCCCTTCAGGAGGCCTGTTCCAAACTCGTCGACCGTATGCTTCCCAAGCTTCTGGAATACTGGCGCAAGGAGGCCTTCGGGGCCGGGAAGGCCATCCAGATGGTGGTCCGGGGACTCCCTTCCCTCTCCGACCTGGGCAGGTTCGAGAACATCCTCCGCTATTCCATACGGGGCCTCAAGAAGCTCCGCCAGCGGAGCTTCGAGGGTGGGATGGCGATGTACGACCTGGAGGCGTTATCCGACGGACTCCAGATAGCCAAGGAGTTGGAGTCTAAAGCCATAGGCCCATTCCGAGTCGAGGTCATAACCGCCTCCCGCAACCGGATAGAAATACAGGTCTCCAAGGAAGAATAGACCTATGATCTGGCTTTGGACGTTCCTGTTCCCCCTTTGCTCTGCCGCCTCGGACTCCCTCGCAGTTCTGAACTTCTTCGTCGGGGAGGTAGAAGTGCGCAAGGCCGAGTTCTGGCGCAAGGCAGTCCTCGGTCAGAAGCTGGCCCGGGGGGATTGGGTCCGCACCGGGAAGGAATCCCGGGCGGAGATCCTCCTTCCCGACAGCAGCGCCGTGCGCCTCGGCGAGAACACCCTCTTCCAGCTCAAGGAGCTGAAAGGCGCCCGCGGCACCAGGCTCCTCAGGGGCAGGCTCTGGAACAACATAAGGAGGCTTAAGGCCGAATACGAGGTCGCCTCCCCCACGGCCGTCGCGGCCATCAGGGGCACGGTGTTCCGCCTGGACGTGGCGCCCGACAGCACCACGATCGTGTGGGTGTATAAGGGCCAGGTCGGCGTGCGTCCTCCTCCAAAACCCCCCTGGGTCAGGCCCGGCCCCAGGAGGGAGGTGGAGGGGCCAAAGGAGGTCCCCCCTCCCGTCCGGGAGGTGGGAGTGGAGACCTGGCGCAAGATCGTGGCCGAAATCCTGGTGCGGGAGCGGGAGCGCATGACCGTGCGCCGGGACGGGAGCGCTGAAAAGCGGGCCTTCGCACCCGAAAAGGAGGTGGAGGAGTGGGTGCGGTGGAACCGGAAGCGGGACGAGATCCTGGGCCTGAGGTAATATGAAAGAAACTTTAGGCTTAACTTACGTCAACTTAAGTTGCATATGAGCCGTGAGGGAAGTCCTCTGGAAGCGGCTGGGCGTGGGAGGGGGCATGGGCCTGGCTTTAGGCCTTCTGGCCATCTTGGCCTCCAACCTCTTCCCCACCCCCTTCAACGCCCTCGAGGCCCGACTTTGGGACCTTCGTTGCCGGCTCCACGCCCCTCCTCCCGACACCCTCCCTGTAGAGGATATCGTGATCGTGGACATAGACAGCCGGAGCCTGTACAAGCTCGGCCGGTACCGCCAGTGGCCCCGCAGCTATCACGCCCGGCTCATAGACCTCTTGGCCAGAGATGGAGCCCTGGCGGTGGCCTTCGATGTGCTCTTCATAGACCTGGACCGCTTCCCCCAGGAGGATTCGGCCCTCGTCCGCGCCACCAGGAAGGCCGGAAACGTCCTCCACGCCCTAATGTTCTCGGAGGTCGACTCCCTCAACTTCCTCTACGAGATGGAGGAGGACCCCTACCTTCTCCTCAACCCCTCCTCCAGCTACCTCCTACCGGAAGCCCCCTTCCCCGTCCGCCGCCGGATTGAAGGCCCCTTCCCGGCCCTGGCCCGGACTGCCGAGGGCCTGGGCTCCGTAGACCTATTCCCGGACCCGGACGGCGTGGTTCGCTCCGTCCCGCTCTTCGAACGCTTCCTGGACCACTCTTACGCCACCTTGGGGCTTAAGATCTTCTTGGACCTCATGGGCATAAGGGAGAAAGACATAGAGCTCCGACCTGGGGCGGTCATCTTCCACCTCCCGGACAGAGCCCTCGAGGTCCCCGTGGACCGGGAAGGCCATATGATCATCAGTTACCTGGGGGGATTCCGTAGCTTCAGGTATATCTCCTACTACGACGTGCTCGAGGGCAGGGTGCCCGAGGGCTTCTTCCGTGACAAGGTGATCTTCGTGGGCTCCTCGGCTCCCGGGCTTATGGACCTCAGGTCCACACCCTTAAGCCCCAAGTTCCCCGGTGTGGAGGTCCACGCCAACGTACTTTACAACCTTCTATCCAGGAGCTTCTTCCGGAGGCTCGGGAAGGGGGAATCCTGGGCCCTGGTCCTCCTGGTCGCCCTCATCTCCGGGGCCCTGGCCTTGGCGATCCGCCCTCCCTGGGGCACGGTCGGAACCTTCCTTATGTTCGGAGCCGTCGCTTACGCTGGTTTCTTCCCCGCCTTCGCGAGAAACCTATGGATGCCAGTAGTCCAGCCCCTCTGGGTCGGGATCTTGGCCTACATAGGGGCCTTCGCCCACCGCCTCCTCACCGAAGAGAGGGAGAAACACCGCATAAAGGAGGCGTTCCAGACCTACGTGAGCCCCGCCGTCGTCGAGGAACTCCTGACCCATCCCGAGCTTGCCGGGCTGGGGGGTCGCAGGGCAGTGCTCACCGTGCTCTTCTCCGACCTGGCGGACTTCACCCCTATATCCGAGGGGATGGACCCCGAGGAGCTGGTGGCCTTCCTCAACGAATACCTTACCGAGATGACCGAGCTTGTCCTCGTCCACGGCGGCACGGTCGATAAGTTCGAGGGCGACGCCATAATGGCCTTCTTCGGGGCCCCCCTTCCCCTCCCGGACCATCCCCTCAGGGCCGTCAGGGCCGCCTTAGAGATGCAGGGGAAGATGAGAACCCTCAGGGAGAAGTGGGCCCGGGAGAGGAAGCCCCAGGTGCGGATGCGCATAGGCCTCAGCACCGGGGAGGTGGTGGTGGGAAATATGGGTTCTCACAAGAAGATGGACTACACCGTGATGGGCGACACCGTCAACCTCGCCGCCCGCCTCGAGGGCGTAAACAAGGTCTACCGCACCGAAATCCTCGTAAGTTATGCCACCTACAAGGCTGCGGGGGACATCTTGGCCCGCGAGATAGACACCGTCAGGGTAAAGGGCAAGGCCCAGGCCGTGCGCATATACGAGCCCCTGGGGATGGACTCCCCTCCGAAGGCCGTGCGGAAGGCTCGAGCCTACGAGGAAGGCCTCCGGCTGTACAGGGAGAGAAGGTGGGAGGAGGCCGTATGGCCCTTCGAAGAAGTCCTCAGAATGGACCCCGGGGACGGCCCCGCCTCGGTCCTCAGGAAGAGGTGCATAACCTTCCTGGACAGCCCTCCTCCCGAGGACTGGGACGGCGTCTGGGAGCTCAACCAGAAGTAAATCTGGGCTTCCAAAAAGTATCCCAGCGAAGAACTTCTTGAGGCCACGAAGGGGAAAGCCTTGGAATTCTGGGAGAAAGGGATAGAAAGTACGCTCAGGAGCCTGCTCGAGAGCTCCACCGACACCTCCATCGTCGCTGTAGACCTGGATCAGAGGGTCCGGCTCTGGAACAGGGGGGCCGAGAGGGTCCTCGGGTACTCCGCCGATGAGGTGTTGGGGAGGAAATTGGACTTCCTCTACCCCGAAGATGAGGTGGCCTCAAGGAAGATAGAGGAGATACGCCGCAAGATGCTCAAGGGGGAGACCTTCAGCGGCGAGGTTAGGGAGGTCCGCAAGGACGGAAAGATCCTGAGGATATACCTCACCGTAACCCCCCTGCGGGACGAACGGGGGGAAGTAGTGGGGTTCTTAGGCATAGGCCACGACCTCACAGAGCGTGCCGAGCTCCAGGAGAAGATCCTCCACGCCAAGAGGGAACTTCAGGCGATGTTCGACGCCATTCCGGACATCATATTTATGCGAGACCATGACCTCCGCATCATCCGGGCCAACAACGCCGCCTTCGACTACTTCGGAGGCCGAGGGATACTCTGGACTCCCTGTTACCGGCTCCGGGGCTTCCCCTCCCGATGTCCCGACTGCCCGAAGGATGAGGCTATCCGGATCAAGAAAGCCGCCCCCTTCGAGTTCGAGGACCCCTCCCGGGGCCGCATTTTCCGGGTCTACCAGTACCCCGTGCTCGAGCCGGACGGAGGCCTCTACGCCGTCATCGTACTTATGCAGGACGTAACTGAAGCTAAGCTTATGCAGGAGAAGCAGATGGAGCTCGAGCTCCGTCTCATCCAGGAGTCCAGGCTTTCCGCAGTGGGAATGCTCGCCTCAGGCATCGCCCACAACATCAACAACCCCCTTACCTCCATAATGGGGAGGGCCCAGCTCCTACTTATGGAGCACCCCGAAATCGAGGAGGAGCTATCCCCCATACTTCACCAAGCCAAACAGATAGAGGCCATAGTCCGCAACCTTACCTACAAGACCCGCCAGGAGCAGAGCAGGCAGAAGCAGCGCCTCGACCTCAACCACCTTCTCAGACAGGAGCTTGAGTTCCTCAAAGCAGACTTGGACTTCAAGCACAAGGTCGAGAAGGAGTACGATTTCGACGAGGACCTTCCGTCCATCTGGGGCGTATACAGCGACTTCTCCCAGACCATTTTGAACATCATCCGCAACGCCCTCGATGCCATGTACCGCTCCGAGCGCAAGAAGCTCACCGTGCGCACGTACCGCGACGAGGACCATATCTACATAGAGATAGGCGACACCGGCTGCGGCATCCCCGACGACGTCCTCCCCCACATCTTCGAACCCTTCTTCACCACCAAGCCTCTGGCTGGCCAGGCGAAGGGCGACGAGCCCACCGGCACGGGACTCGGCCTCTCCACCTGCCGGCAGATCCTGAAGGAATACGGGGCCGAGATATCGGTCCGGAGCAAGCTGGGGGAGGGCACCACCTTCACCGTAAAGGTCCCCATAGCGCCAAATATATTTCCTGAGGAATGAAGATACGCATAGGACAGATAGGCGTAGGGGCTTGGGGCAGGAACCTCCTGCGGAACTTCTGCGGACTTCCGGAGGCCCAGGTGGTCCTCGCCTGTGACATCGACCCAGAGGTCCCCTCCCGTCTTGGACCACGGTATCCGGAAGTCCGCTGGACCCGGGACCCGAGGGAGGTCCTCCTGGCCGACTTAGACGCCGTGGTCATCGCCACCCCTCCCTCCACCCACTATCTCCTGGCTAAGGAGGCCCTGAGGGCGGGCAAGCACGTGTTTGTAGAGAAACCTATGACCCTTAGTGTAGAGGAGGGCGAAGACCTGGTCCGTCTGGCGGAGGACGAGGGGAGGGTGCTGATGGTTGGGCACCTGATGGAGTACCACCCGGGGGTCATCAAACTCAAGGAATACATAGACCGGGGGGAATTGGGGGATATCTACTACCTCTATGCGGCCCGCCTGAACCTGGGCAAGGTCAGGCGGGAGGAGAACGCCCTCTGGAGCTTCGCCCCCCATGACATCTCTATGGCCCTGATGTTGCTTGGCCGGGACCCTTTATGGGTCACCGCCGTGGGCCAGAGCTACCTCCAGGATGGGATAGAGGACGTGGTCTTCCTCACCCTCCACTTCCCCGGTAAGGTCATGGCCCAGGTGCATGTGAGCTGGCTGGACCCCCACAAGGTTCGGAGGCTCACCGTGGTAGGAAGCAGGAAGATGGCGGTGTTCGACGACACCGAACCAGCCGAGATGCTCCGCATATACGACAAAGGCATCGACGCCTTCTCCGACTACCGCTCCTACGGCGAGGCCTTCTCCATCCGCTGGGGCGACATAGTCATACCTAAGGTTCCCATGGCCGAGCCCCTGGCCCTGGAGTGCGCCCATTTCTTAGAGTGCGTCCGGTATCGCAGACCCCCCAAGAGCGACGGCCGGGACGGCCTGAGGGTCCTCAGGGTGGTCGAGGCTTGCCAGCGCTCCCTTGAGCGGAGAGGAGCCCCTGTGGGCCCCCAGAAAGTACCGGAGCGAAGCGGAGAACTTTTTGGAGCGCATAGAAGTTAAAGAGATATCTTTCCGGTACGGGGAGGGGGAACCCGCACTGAGGCGGATATCCCTCGAGGTCCGGAAGGGGGAGAGGATAGCCGTCCTCGGCCCCAACGGCTCCGGCAAGACCACCTTCGCCTGTTGCATAAACGGCCT
>DTXA01000168.1 GCA_012962735.1 Candidatus Latescibacterota bacterium | reverse complement strand
CCAGATTAGCGGGGCCCACTCGCCGGCCTCGGTGGGGACGCCGTAGAGAGCGCCGATCTTCTCCTCCAGCTTGAGGCCGGGAGGAGGTGCGGTGGCGGTCCGCTCCCCGACGGCAGTCCCCGGCGGGGCGAGCTTGAAGCGCACCCCCTCGATCCCGCCGCTGATCTGAACGCTGCAAACGCCGAAGATACATACTTGGACCACACTGATGGGCTTGACCTTCCGCCCCTGGGAGATGAACCCCCAGAACTCTGGGCTCAATCTATCAGCCCTGAGGATGACCGTGTTCCCCGCCGGGACGGTGGCGGGGGCGTGAAACAGGGCCACCCCGATCTCCTGTTTCTTCTTCGTCTGCTCCACGATCTCGCATTGGCACTCAAGCAGGTTTGAACCCGGATTTTGAGGATCTGTTGGTTTCGGCCACATCAGGTTCATCTGGTCTTTCTCGCACTCCTTCTTGCAATCTCCGGCTTTCATCTCATCAGGATGGGCGAGCCCCAAGTTGTGCCCGAACTCGTGCGCCAGCCCCCGGACTGCCTGCTCTTCCTCGAGTAGGTGGATCTGAGGGGGCTCGAACAGGATATCCTTACGATATGCCAGTTCAAATATGGTCACCTTGCCGGGCCGTCGAGCGAAGCCCCTGTAGGGGCCCTCCACATCGCCCACGAGGAACACGGTCAGGCATTTATCCCCGTCCTTCGGCCACTCCTTCTGCAGCTTGGCCTTGATGTCCTTCAAGGCCTCCTCTGCGAGCTTTAGGGCCTTGTCCCGGTCCTCCTTCTCCTTCGCCTTGACGTATACGTCCCCTCCAGGGGTCGTTGTGAGGAGGTCCTTGAGCGTCCGGTCCTTTCCGGCATTGATCTTCTCCGGCTTCACCACCCGGGCGACGCTCAGTTTAAACTGGACGCAGCACTGATCCCAAAGGCCGTTTACCAAATTGATCAGGCGGTTAAGGGCCTTCTGAGCATCCTGGCTGAGCTTCCCGAAGACCTGGTCCTTATACTCAGCGTTCCAAGCGAGGTTGGTCTTGCTG
>DTXA01000167.1 GCA_012962735.1 Candidatus Latescibacterota bacterium | reverse complement strand
CAGGAATCGAACCTGCGACCAACGGCTTAAAAGGCCGCTGCTCTGCCAACTGAGCTACGGGCCCATTTAGCTTTAAATATAGCCACCTTTGAGGGGAAAGTCAACATCCCCGAGTCGGTCGGAGTACTTGCATCTTTTCGGAAGATGTGCTATTTTTAAGCCAACGCCATTGGACACCGTCAAAATAAACCCCGAAAAGTTCGGGGCGAAGCGAAGAACTTTTCGGGGACCTCTCTGCTCGAGATACAAAATTACCTGGGGCGAACGATGCTTGTCAACCTAAGCGACGTCCTGGGACACGCCTATAGGTACGGCTACGCCGTGGGCGCCTTCAATGTGATCAACTTAGAGTTCCTCAACGGAATCTTAGAGGCGGCCGAACGCCAGCGCTCACCTGTCGTCGTCCAGATAGCAGAGGTGCACTTCAAGTACATGGATATAGAAGAGATAACCCCAACCATCAAGCATATGGCCGACCGCGCCTCGGTCCCGGTCGTGATATCCCTGGACCACGGGGAGAGCGTGGGGACCATCGTGCGGGCTATCAGGTGTGGATTCACCGCCGTGATGTTCGACGGCTCTAAGCTCCCCTTCGAGGAGAACGTGGAGCAGACCAAATTGGTGGTACAAATAGCCCATTCTGTAGGTGTAAGCGTGGAGGCGGAGCTGGGGAGGGTGGGAGGCTCGGAGGGGACAGAGGGCGGGGTGGCCCGGGAGGAGTTCTTCACTGACCCGGACCAGGCCGGGGAGTTCGTCCGGATGACCGGGTTGGACGCCTTGGCGGTGGCCATAGGCAACGTACATGGATTCTACAAGGGGGAGCCTAAGCTGGACTTCGAGCGACTCCGGGCCATCCGCGACAGCGCTGGGGTGCCATTAGTGCTACACGGAGGTTCGGGCATACCGGACGATGACTTCAGGAAGGCGATACAATTGGGCATAGCCAAGATAAACTACTTCACGGAGATGAGTAGGAAGGCGGTTCAGAGGGTGAGGGAGGTGCTCGGGAGGGATTCCCGCATCGTGGGGCTGCAGGACCTGATGCTTGAGGCCAAGGAGGCCATCCGAAAGGAGGTGGAAGACCGCATCCAGGTGTTCGGAAGCGCGGGGATATGCGACCGGAGAAGCGACCTGTGTGCTGTATGTAGGGGCTGTGAGATCGGAAGGTCCTCGGAAACCCCTCCCCTCGAAGAGGACCAGCTCGTGGAGAGGGTGACCGAGGCTGTGATGCGGATATTATGGGAGAAAGGAGGCGCATATGGCACGGGGAGTGAATAAGGCCATCTTGATAGGCAACCTCGGAGCTGACCCGGAACTCAGGTACACCCCGAGTGGAAGGCCAGTGGCCACGTTCCGGATCGCTACAACTGACGTGTGGACGGATGCCAATGGGGAGCGTCAGGAACGGACCGAGTGGCTCCGAATCGTAGCCTGGGACAGGCTTGCGGAGATATGCGGGGAATACCTGCGCAAGGGAAGCAAGGTGTATATAGAGGGGAGGATTCAGACCCGGACCTGGGAGGACCAGAACGGTATCCAGAGGTACACTACTGAGATAGTGGCCAGGGATATGCGGATGTTGGACGCCAGGCCCACCGCTCCGGAGGAGGCCTCGGGTGAGGAGCCCCCTGTGGTCGAGGGGGAGGAAGACCTGCCTTTCTAAGGGAGCCGGAGGCACCCCTGGGAGTGGTTATGCGGTGGAGTATGGTCGGGCTCCCGATCGGGGTAGTTCTCGGACTGTTGCCGATAGGGACCGGGACCTTCCAAAAGCTCTGGCTCTTTCCGGCCGTGTGGTTGGGGCTGCTTTTGGGAATGGGGGGGGAAATACGGACGTTGCGGTGGCATCCCAAAAGGGCCCTCTGGGATCTGGTGGAGGCCATGGCGATGGGGATAGGTGGTGCCCTGGTCGGAGGTGGGTTGGGGCTTTTAGGTGGAGGAGGGAATGCCTGGAGATATTGGCTGGTCTTAGGGATGGCCGGCGCCTCGGCGCGCGTCCCCCAGATAACGCCGGGCAGGGGGGGAGCCCTCTGGGGCCATACGGGAAACGTAATGGCCTGGGCGGCGCTCTGGGCCCTGTCGGGAGCCCTGGGGCTGTCCATAGCCATCGGGGTGGCGTTGGGGATACTCTTAGAGCTGGCCTGCCGCATGGGATTGCCATTAGTGGGGATTTATCTTATGGAGAAGCCAGTACGGCCCGCCCAAGCGATCAGGGCTGCGGTGGGGCGGGGATATTCCGAAGCTCTTATCGCCTCGGTGGGCATCGGGGGGATCTTGGGGGGAGCATTTCTGTGCCGGAAGCTCGGGGTGGACCCCCTTCTGGTCGGGGGAGGGGCTGGGCTGTGGTGGATCAACACCACCTTGAGGCGGCACGAACTGTTGCGGTGGTTGCGTATCTCCCGTCCATGGGTGGAGGGCTGGGTCCTTTTGGTGTTGGGAGCTTTACTCGTGCGCAGGGTCTCCCCGGAGACGCTGATGTGGGGAGGGATTATAGGTATAGGTCTCTGCGCCGGCAGGGTCGGGGGAGGGGCCCTCGCCGACTTTTTGTTCCCCTTTAGGGTACACCCGAAACTATGGCTCCGGAGGATCCCTCAGGGCCCCTTAGCCTTAGCTCTGGCATATCAGGGAGATGCGAGAGGAGAAGTTCTGTGGGGGGTGGTATTTGCGGCGGGGATCTCTCTGGCCTTCCTCTTCTACCGCAGGGGGCGCTTCGGGACGGAGGTAAAGCAAAAGAAAAGCGTTGGATAGGAAAGAGGCGAAACAGTCCTAAGATTGCCCCCGGCAGGATTCGAACCTGCGGCCCCAGGATTAGGAATCCTGTGCT
>DTXA01000166.1 GCA_012962735.1 Candidatus Latescibacterota bacterium | reverse complement strand
GGATGGGTTTTATGAGCCATATAGAGTGGTATTTGATGACCGGGAGGCTTTTCGGGGACCTATTCCCCGACGAGACCAGGGTTTCGTATAGGACGGAGAAGGGGGACTGGTTCGATGCCGACAACATAGGCCGCACGGATGCATATATGGTCCTGCCGGTGCCTTACGGCTCCCTGCTTTTAGGTAGGGGGAGGCTTCTTTGGGGTCCTGGGAGGCATGGGGCCCTCCTGCTTTCCGGAGAGACCTCCCCCTGGGATATGGTGAGGTTGAGGTTCGGGTATAAGGGTTTGGGATTCAGCTCTTTTACGGCCATACTTCGTGGGGAGGATTCTAAGGGAGTTCGCAGGCCCAAGTATCTTTCGGGCCATCGTTTGGAGTTTAGGTGGAGGGGGTTTCAGTTCGGGGTATCCGAAGTTGTGGTCTACGGGGATAGGTTCGAGCCTTCTTATTTGAACCCATTTGCGGTCTATCTGATCACCGAGCCCCAGGCCAGCAGGTCGATTCCGCCCGAGGCGGAGCATGGGGAGGGGGGAAGTGGGGACAACGTGTTAGCCGGGGTGGACCTGGGGGTCTTCTGGAGGGGCTGGAAGCTATACGGGGAGCTCATGGTGGACGACTACCGTCCCACGTACTCCCCACGATACTGGGACAACAAATACGGGTTCCTGATGGGGGCTCACTGGGTCGATCCGTTCGGGCTGGAGGATGTGGACCTCAGGGTGGAATATGCTTTTGTGAACCAGTATTCGTACACCCACGAGCGGGCTATCAACCGGTACAAGCATTTCAGCCGGCCCATAGGCCACCCTATGGGCTCCGATGCGGACGACCTTTGGATAAGCTTGGGGAGGAAGTTCCGTCCCGGTGTGGGGATCTGCATTTCGTACGAAAGGCTTAGGAGGGGGGAGGGAGGGATAGACAGGCCTCATAGGCTGGGGGATCCGAAGCGCTGGGAATTCCTATCTGGGGTGGAGGAAGTGCGATACATTTTGGGCCTTAGGGCGTTTTGGAGGACCATAGGAGAACGTGGGGCCGTCTTAGATGCCAGGTACCTTCGCATCCGAAACTTCCGGCATCGTAAAGGGGAAGGGTTCTCTGGGGTGGAGATCGTGCTGACCCTGGAGCGCAGGCTTTAGAGGTCTTAGGGGCTATATATGCGCACGAGGCTCCTCTTCGCCGTGCTGCTCACGGGCGCTACGGCGATGTCCAGCCAGATCGTGCTCCTGCGGGAGCTTATGGTGGCCTTCTACGGGAACGAGCTCTCGCTTGGGGTTATGCTTTCGGCATGGCTGGCCTGGGGGGCTGTGGGGAGCTGGGGTCTGGGAAGGTTGGGGGACCGGATACGGGACAAGGTGAGGGCCTTGGCCCTCTTGCAGATGGGGGTATGGCCGATTCTACCCCTCGAGATCTTCCTGGCCAGGACCGTGCGTGAGCTTTTGGGGATGTCGCCCGGGGAACTAACGGGGGTGGCGTCGGTGGCGGGGGCTGCGTTCGGGATCCTGGCCCCTTTATGCGTCGTAGGAGGGTTCGGGTTCACCCTGGGATGTCGGATATTCTCCGAAAGATATGGGAGCGCCCTGAAGGGGATAGGGAACGTATACATTCTGGAGGCCATGGGCTCCGGGATCGGGGGACTGCTCACCCAACTCCTTCTCATCTTCCTGCTCCCGCCCTTCGGCTTCGCCGCCCTCGTGGGTGGGTTGAACCTATTCTCAGCTCTGCTGTTGTGCTGGGATGGGCGTAGGCTCCTTAGGGGGGCCTGCGCCTTGGGGCTGCTGAGCACCGGCACGGCCGCGGTCCTCGGGGGGGTGCGATGGGCCGAGGGGTTTTCGGCGGAGATAAGGTGGCGGGGCATGGAATTGGTGCACACCGAGAACTCCCCGTACGGGAGGATAGCCCTGGTCCGGATGGAGGGGGAGTACAGCCTCTTCGAGAACGGGCTCTTAGGGAGCACCTCTCGGAGCAGGCTCTCCGCCGAGGAGCGGGTGCACTTTCCCTTGCTGGCCCATCCGAGGCCCGAGAGGGTGCTGATGATAGGAGGAGGGCTCGGTGGAGGTCTGGCCGAGGTCCTGAAGCATCCCGTGAGGGAGGTGGACTACTTAGAGCTGGACCCGACGGTAGTGCGGGTCTGGAGCCAGTTCGTGCCGGAGGAGGCGTTTCGGGACACCAGACTGCGGGTTATATACGAGGACGGGAGGCGATGGGTCCGACGTCAGGGGGATTCGTACGATGTGGTCATCATGGGCCTTCCGGATCCCCTCACCGCCCAGTTGAACCGTTTCTACACGGCCGAGTTCTTCCTGGAGGTGAAGGCCCACATAAGGCCAGGAGGGGTGTTCTCGTTCGGTGCGACCTCATCGGAGAACGTCCTCGGGGACCCCCAGCGGAGGTACCTGGCCAGCCTTTTCCGGACCTTGAAGGGCGCCTTCCGGGAGGTCAGGGTCGTCCCGGGGGAGACGGCATATTTTTTGGCCTCGGACGCCCCCATCCCCCTGGACCCCGATATTCTCGTGGGACGACTGAAGGAACGAAGGATACGGGCCAGATTCGTGCGGGAGTATTACCTCCCCTACAAGCTCAGCCCGGATCGGATGGAGTACGTCCGGGAGGAAGTGGAGGGGGAGAGGGACGTCCGCCCCAACCGGGATTCCTTCCCGGTGGGGTACTTCTATGCCCTGGCCCTCTGGGCCTCGCAGTTCTACCACAGGGCCCAGGGGCTTCTGGCCAATGCCGGAAGAGTGAGATTCGGGGAGGCACTGGTCCCCTTAGGGGTCTACCTCATAGTCGGCATCCTGTTGACCCTGAGGAGCCGGCCTTCCTGGAAGGCCCCAGTGGTGATGGCCATAGGGACCACGGGGCTGGCGGAGATGGCGTTCCAGACCGTGGTCTTGGTGGCGTTTCAGGTGAGGTTCGGATACGTGTACTACAAGCTCGGGCTTATCCTGAGCATGTTTATGGTGGGCTTGACCTTGGGCAGTTGGACGATGGTGCGGTGGGGGGGGAGGGTCAGGGCCATCAGGGCCTTCCTCTGGACCCAGGTCGGGGTGGTGGCCTATCCGGTGGTCCTCGCAGTCCTCTTGGGGGCTGTGCAGGGGGAGATGGCCTTCTCCGCCCTGCCGGTCCTGGCCGGGTTCGTGGGGGGGATACAGTTCCCCTTAGCCGGGAGGCTGACCGTCGGGGAGGCCGTTGGGAGGGAGTCGGGGAGGCTGTACGGGGCAGACCTCTCGGGGGCCTTCTTCGGGGCCATGGGAAGCAGCGTCTTTTTGATGCCCCTGTTGGGCATCCGGGGGGCGCTATACTGGCTCTCCGCACTCAACGGTGCGACGTTAGTGCTCTTACTCTTAGGGGTGCTTCGTCCATCGGCTTCTTGACATAGGGTCTTTCGTATCTTATTTTCAAAAGGGGGTAAAAATGGACTTCAGCGTCCTGAAGTTCGACGGAGACGGGCTCATCCCGGCGATAGCCCAGGATGCCGAGACCGGGGAGGTTTTAATGTTGGCATATATGAGCCGGGAGAGCCTTCGACAGACCATCCGAACCGGCAGGATGACGTATTGGAGCCGGAGCCGGGGGAAACTCTGGGTCAAGGGGGAGACCTCGGGGCACTTCCAGCTCGTGCGGGAGGTGTGGGTGGACTGCGACGGGGATGCCTTGTTGTTCAAGGTGGAGCAGGTCGGTGCAGCCTGTCATACGGGACACCGTTCCTGCTTCTACCGGAGGTGGGACGGGGAGGGGTGGAAGGAGGAGATAGAGAGAGCCTTCTATCCGGAGGTCGTCTATGGCCGGAAGTAGGAAGTTCCGGAGGTTCCTGGTGTTGGCCTTAGCCCTCTTCGGCCTGTACTTCGTCTTCGGAGAGCACGGGCTTTGGCGCATCTGGAAGCTCAAACGCAGGGCCCGGGCACTCAAGGAGGAAGTGGTCAGGATAGAGGCGAAGAGGAGGGCCTTGGAGGAGGAGAAGAAGAAACTGGAGGAGGGGGACCCCGAGTATATAGAGAAGCTCGCCCGGGAGCGGTACGGGATGGTCAAGCCCGGGGAGCGGGTATACATCGTGTTGCCCCCTCCGGAGGGGGCGAAATGAGTCGCATATCCTGGGGTAGCGTGCTCCGCATGGGGGATAGGATCTTGGCTAAGGTCCCCCTGGTCAACCGGGTGTACCTTGCGGTGCGTCAGCTCAGTCAGGCCCTGCTCTCGAGCCGCAGGGCGGTGTTTCAGCAGGTCGTGTTGGTGGAATTCCCCCGCAAGGGGGTGTACTGCTTAGGGTTCGTCACGTCCAAGGCCTGGGAGGGCGTAGAGTCCGTCAGAGGGGAGGACCTCTTGGCCGTCTTCCTGCCCACCACTCCTAACCCCACCTCCGGCTTCCTCCTCTTCGTCCCCCGCAGGGAGGTGGTCCCCTTGGACATCGGTGTAGAAGACGCCCTGAAGATGGTCATCTCCGGGGGTGTGGTATATCCCGGAGGGGAGGCCCGGGCGAAAATAAAGACCGTTTGAACAGGCAAAAGTCTTCGATCTAAGTTAAGTAACGGAGGAACTTAGGGTCCCCAAAAAGTGTCGGATGAAGCGGGGAACTTTTCAGGGCATATCGGGGAGCTATTGTGAGCGAGGAGAGTCTTAGGCGGATCTTGGAGAACTTCCGCAGGTACATAAGTCAGGACCAAAGGTTCCTCCTCCGGGACCTCTTGCATACCTTCCATCCGGCCGATGTGGCCTCCATCCTCTCCCACATGGACAACGAAGAGGTAGAGTACCTCTTCGACCTGTTGGAGCCGGAGGTGGCCTCGGAGGTGCTGCGGGAGATGGACGAGGACGCCAGGGAACACCTTCTAAAACGCTTGGACCCGGAGAGGCTTTCCGAGGTCGTGGGAAGGATGGAATCGGACGATGCGGTGGATGTCATCTCCGAGCTGCCACGGGAGCGGGCCGAGGAGGTGCTGCGGGAGATGGCCCCCGAGGCTTCCGAGGAGGTACGAGAACTCCTCCAGCACCCGGAGGACACCGCCGGCCGATTGATGGCCTTAGAGGTGGTGGCGGTGCGCCAGGACGACACGGTAGACCAGGCCATAGCTGCGATACGGAAGGCTGTGGACGAGATGGGGGAGTTCTACTACGTGTACGTCGTGGACGACGCCGGGCGCTTAGTGGGTGTGCTTCCTTTGGCCAGGCTTTTGGTCTCCCGTTCCGATCGGAAGGTATCGGAGATCATGAACCAGGACGTGGTAAGCGTCCCCGAGGATATGGACCAGGAGGAGGTGGCTCAGGTGTTCCGCAGGTACGATCTGGTGGCCGTGCCTGTGGTGGACCGGGAGGACAGGCTGATAGGACGGATCACGGTGGACGACGTTATGGAAGTGCTGGAAGAGGAGACGTCAGAGGACATAGGCCGAATGGCCGGGACGGGCGAGACCATCAGAGAGGAGATCGCCTGGAAGATAGCCGGGGCGCGGTTCCCCTGGATCCTCACGAGCTTGGTCAGCGGCCTTATCTCCGGGTCCATAATAGGGGCGTTTCAAGGCACCATAGGCCGCTTCCTCCCCCTCACCGTCTTCATCCCCATAATCACGGCCATGGGTGGTAACATAGGGCTGCAGGCGGCCTCGATCACCGTGCGAGGATTGGCACTTGGGAAGATAGACACCTTCGAGCTGTGGAGGCGAGCTCTCCGGGAGGCGAGGGTGGGGGTTATAATGGGGGTCTTCTGCGGGGGAACTTTGGGGCTGGTGGCCGCCATCTGGCACAAGAACCCCGCCTTCGGCTTAGTGGTGGGGGTGGCGATGTGGGGCGCCATCTTAGTGGCCGCCACCATGGGCACGGTCGTCCCCATATTGTTCCGGAAGGTTCAGGTGGACCCGGCCATAGCGGCCGGCCCCTTTATCACCATGAGCAATGACATCACAGGGTTGGCGATCTACCTCGGTATAGCCACGGCGATGCTCAAGTGGCTGGTGGGGTGAGATGCCCCTGCGTCGCACAGATGGGGTCATCCTGAGGACTTATCCCTTCAGGGAGACCAGCAAAATCGTTGTTTTGTACTCCCTCCATTTCGGGAAATTACGGCTCGTGGCCAAGGGGGCCAGAAGGCCCAAGAGCATTTTCGGGGGGAGCTTGGAGCCCATCACACACGTGAAGGCCCTGTTCTACCACCGGGAGGGGAGGGACCTGCACACCCTGAGCCAGGCCGACATAGTATACTCCTTCCAGGGGATCAAGGAAGATCTGGGGCTCTTAGGTTACGCCTCTGCCGCCTGCGAGGTCGTGCTCAGGTGGACACCTGGGGAGGCCCCGAGTCCCCTCCTATTCCGGGCGCTTTTAGGTGCGCTCCGGGAGATGGAGAGGAAAGGGAAAGGAGAGACGCTCCTGTGGTGGTTCGAGCTGAGGGCCGCCGAGATTTTGGGGCACAGGCCTGAGCTGGGAAGGTGCGTCTTCTGCGGGGGGCCATTGAAAGGGACCCCTCTCGCCTTCAGCCCCGCCTCCGGTGGAATCCTGTGCCCCTCCTGCGCCTCAGGGGAGGAGTTCTCGCTCTCTCAGGGTGCTGCCAGACTCTTGGCCCGGCTTCAAGCTCTCCCCGCCGACCGGGCCGCAACGCTGTCGGCCTCCGGCCGGACCGGGGAACAGATCCGGAGTGTGCTCCGGGCCTTCCTGGCCTACCATACGGAGGAGCGGGAGCTGAGGGCACTGGACTTCCTGCACAAGGTGGGCGAGGTCTGACATCCTCCCACGGTTGAAGCCGTAAGGTTCCCCGGTCATGGTGTCACGCCGAAGTTAAGAGCTGTGTCAGAGCAGCCCCGGCAGGGGAGACATACTCCCGCGTCCTCTCCCAAGCCTTTCTGCTTGTTGTCTCGTGGCGGAATAAAGCTCTACCTTTTTGTTCCTGCCTCTTCCAAGTGGGCTTTCTTGCGCCGATTAAAAAGCCCTCCCGGGTTGGGAGGGCATCTTTGAGAGGAAAAGGGAGGTTTCTTCGGCAGCCTCTGCTTAATTATAATAGCACGAAACGTGCCAAAGCTTGGATTTGCCATTATGAATAAGAAAATTTGAAACTTATGTCACATACCTTGGTGAAGTGCCTTGCGGACCGCAGTGGCGTTTCGCCTTTTCCCGCGGATTTCCGCACCTTAGCCCCAAATCGCTTCTTGGAGATATATTGCTTTTCCTGCGAGAAAGGGCTATATTAGAATAAGGTCGTAAATATATCTACGAAAGACATCGGATGAAGCGGAGAATTTTGTGGGGAACATACAAAAGGAGGGATAGTTATGCCTGCGCTGTTCGGCAAGAACAAGGAGGAGGTTGAGAAGCCGATCTCCTTGAGGGATCAAAAGGAAGAGTTGGAGGAGGATGTCTCCCTCTTAGAGCGGGAGGACAAGTCCTCAGTGCGGAAGGTCATATCCGAGGTGAGGGAGACCATCCGGGAGGCGACAAGGGCCTCTCTGAGGGATGTGAAGCTACTGGAGGAAGGACGGTGCCCGAACTGCGGCCGCAAGACCCGCCAATTCCTCTTCACCACTGTATGCGAGTACTGTGGCTGGTCCTCCTTCATCACCCCCAAGAGGGGCCATGTGGCCATACATCTCAGGGACGGCAGGGCCATCGAATCTCATACTGTGTTCCGCACTGTCCAGGGGGATGTCTTAGGCATCACAGACGATGTTGTCCGGGTGCGGGTGCCCCAGGACAACATCGGATATATAGAGTACATCTGGACCGACGACGAGATAGCCGAGCGCAGGGAGCAACTCCGCCGGGAGCAATTGGTGGTGTGCGACTGGTGCGGCAGGGAGGTGCAGTGGGACGAGTACGTGGCCGTGACCTATGTCGCCTTCGGAAAGGAACAGCAGAGGTTCCTGTTCTGCTCCGAGAAGTGTAAGCAGGCCTTCCAGAGGCAGTACTCGATGAGAATCCATCGCAACTGTTACGAGCGCCCCTGCACCGGGTGCAACGAGTGCATCAAGCGATATCCGGACGAGGAGACCTGGGAGAAGTTGGAGGAGAAGGGAGTCCGGCCGGAGGATAAGAGGTGAAGGCGATCTGGGCGTTGTTATTATCGGCCCTTTCAGGAGTTTCCGAGGGGGAGTTCCTACCCCCGGATATGATCGAGCCCGGAATGCGAGGGTTCGGGCTCACGGTGTTCCGGGGTAGGGGGGTGGACACGTTCGAAGTGGAGGCCCTCGGGGTCCTCAAGGACTGGGCCCCCAAGATGGACCTCATCCTGGTCCGCCTCTCGGGAGGGCCGGACGGGGTGTTGGGGAAGGCCGGGGTTATAGCCGGTATGAGCGGGAGCCCGATTTTCTTGGGGGGGAAACTGGCCGGGGCCGTAGCCTACGGCTGGCCCTTTTCGAAAGAGCCTATCTGCGGGGTCACCCCCATAGGAGCTATGTTGGAGGTGGCCCGGAGGCCGTCCAACGTCCCCGACGCGGTCCCGGACAGGAAGGAGCTCGCCCCCATCGCCACCCCCCTTTGGCTTTCGGGCTTCTCCCCCTCCCTGGTCTCGGAGATGAGGGATGCCTTAGAGAGGTTCGGGATGCTCCCGGTCTCGGGAGGGGCTTCGGGGAGCCACGCCGCCGACTCCCTCAGCCCCGGTTCGGCCTTAGGGGTCCAGCTCGTCCGGGGGGATGTGAGCGCCACCGCCATCGGAACCCTCACCTGGGTTCAGGGCGATACGGTCCTGGCGTTCGGCCACCCGATGTTCTCCTCGGGCAGTACCGCCCTTCCCATGACTGGAGCATATATCTACGACGTCCTCCCCAGTGTCTACCGATCGTTCAAGATCGGAGCCGCCACCGGCCCGACCGGTGTGATCCTCCAGGACAGGCTCCCGGCCATAGCCGGGGTGAGGGGCAGGAGGCCGGATATGCTCCCGGTGACAGTAGAAGTCGGGGGGAAGGGGTTCAGGTTCGAGGTGGTCCGCCATCCCCGTATGGGACCTTTCTTCGTCGTCTACGGCCTCGCCAGTATAGTGGCGGCGGCCGAGAAGGCCTCCGGGGAGTCTACCGTCCGGTTGGAGGGAACCCTTTTCCTCAGGTCCACCCTACCAGACACCATGAAGGTCCGAGACCTCTTCTCGGGGTTCGGGGCTCCGCTGCAGGCCGCCCGGAGCATCGGCTGGCTCCTCTCGGCCGTTATGGAAAACCCTTTCCGGGAGGTGCGGGTGGACTCGGCCTCCTTCCATGTGCAGGTGGAGGAGAAGGTCAAGTTGGCCTGGATCGAGGGGGTGCGGGTGGACCGGCAGGTCGTGCGCCCAGGGGAGGACCTGAGGGTGGAGGTGTTCCTGAGGCGGTACTTAGGAGGACGGGATACCCTCGCCTTCGACCTCGAACTCCCCGAGGATCTAGGGGAGGGCCAGGTCGTGCTCAGGGTGGGGGATGCCACCCATATCGAGCGCTGGGAACAGGAGCGGGCCCCAGGCAGGTTCGTCCCTATGGATCTGTTCCAGCTCCTGCAGCGTCTCGGTGAATCCAAGCCCAACGACCGGGTGTACGTGGAGCTCGTCGCCCCCAGGGAGGGCCTCACGGTCTCCGGCGCAGAGCTGCAACGGCTGCCGCCTTCCGCCCTCTCCGTGCTGAAGCCCGGCAGGCAGACCGCAACCTCCCAGCCCGTACGGGAGACCTTGCTACTGGAGCGGGAGAGCCCTGTAGGTGCGGTGGTCCGGGGCGCTCACACCGTTGAGCTCCGCGTGGAGCGCCGGTAACGTCAGGTTATTAAGTCGTTCTGAATTACTTAATGACTCGCCTTTGGAAGCGATGTCGACAAGGGAGATCGCCAAGGGGATAGTGAGAGCTCTTCGGGAGGCCGGATATGAGGCCTACCTTGTGGGCGGGTGCGTGCGAGACAGGCTTTTGGGTTTCCAGCCGGCCGAGGACGACTACGACATCGCCACCAACGCTCCCCCCCAGGAGGTTACGCGCATCTTCCCGCACACCAAACCGGTGGGAGCTCAGTTCGGGGTGGTGTTAGTGGTGGAGGGGGGGCGGGCCTTTGAAGTGGCCACGTACAGGAGGGAGCGGGGGTACTCCGACGGTAGACATCCGGACGAGGTCTCGTTCTCCGAGCTCCGGGAGGACGCCCTACGCCGGGACTTCACCATAAACGCCCTGTACGAGGACCCCTTTATGGGAGAGGTCCTGGACCCGGTGGGGGGGAGGGAGGACCTGAAGGCAGGGGTGGTGCGGGCCATCGGGGATCCTTACGCCCGGTTTCGGGAGGACAAGCTCAGGATGCTGAGGGCCGTGAGGTTCGCGGCCTGGCTCGGCTTTTCCATAGAGCCCCGCACCTGGGAGGCCTTAAAGGCCCTGGCCCCAGAGGTGGCCTCGGTCAGCCCCGAGCGCATCTCGGACGAGCTGCGCAGGCTCCTCACCCGTAAGGGAAGGGGTCAGGGTGTGCGCCTGCTTCACAGCTCCGGGCTTATGGCCCACATCCTCCCGGAGGTGGCCGCTATGGCTGGGGTGCCCCAGCCCCCCGAGTTCCACCCCGAGGGCGACGTGCTGGAGCACACAGCCCTTACCCTGGAGCACCTCCGGGGTGCTTGGCCCCCCGAGGACCCGCCCCCGGACCCGTCCTTGGAGCTGGCCCTGGGGACCCTCCTGCACGATGTGGGCAAGCCCCCCACCTTCCAGCGCACCGACCGCATACGCTTCAACCGACACGAGGCCGTGGGGACGAAGATGGCCGAGAGCATCTGCCGCAGGCTGCGGACCTCCAACGCTGTCCGTGAGAGGGTGGTCTGGCTTGTCAAGAACCATATGGTCTTAAAGGACATAGGAAATATGAGGAATAGCACGAAGGTCCGCCTCTTTTCCCATCCGGGTTTCCCCGAACTGTTAGAGCTGCATCGGGCGGACGCCCTGGCCAGCCACAGGAGGCTGGAGGAGTACGAAAGGGCCCTCGGGGAGTACCGGGAGTTCCTGTCCCAGCCCCCTCCCCTGAAGCGCCTGATAAGCGGACATGACCTGATATCGATGGGGCTCGAACCCGGGCCGATTTTCTCCGAGGTGCTCTCAATGGTGGAGGACGCCCAGTTGGACGGGAGGATACGCACCAAAGAAGAGGCTATGGAGCTGGTGTTGTCCTGGATGCGGGGGGAAGATCGGTGATGGTCGAGCGGGTGCGAGAGTTCGCGCATAGGGAGGGGCTCCTCTCCCAAGACGACCGGGTAGTGGTAGCGGTCTCGGGGGGGCCGGACTCGGTGGCCCTGTTGGACATGCTGGACCGCCTAAGGGGGGAACTCGGGCTCGTGCTCTTCGTGGTCCACCTGGACCACTGCCTCAGGGGGAAGGAGGCGAGGGAAGATGCGGAGTTTGTGGAGGATGTAGCCCGAAGTCGGGGCCTTCCATTTGTATTGGGGGTCGAAGATGTGGCCGAGTTCGCCCGCAGGGAGGGGTGTTCGGTAGAGGAGGGGGCCAGGGAGGTCCGGTACAGGTTCTTAGAGCGTGTCGCCCGGAACCTGAGGGCGGATAAGGTGGCCTTAGGACACACTCGGGACGACCAGGCCGAGACCGTCCTTATGAGGCTCATAAGGGGAGGGGGGAGGAGGGGCCTGGGCGGTATGGCCCCGAGGAGAGGGAAGTTCGTGCGGCCCCTCCTTCAGATCTCCCGGAGGGAGATATTGGATTACCTGAGGGAGGGGGGGCTCCCCTTCAAGGAGGACAGTACCAACCGTGATCTCTCCTTCCTGCGCAACAGGGTGCGCCACATCCTGCTGCCCCTGCTCGAGAAGCGTTTCAACCCCGGGATCTCGGAAGTGCTCTCCAAGGAGGCGGAGGTCTGGCGGGCCGAGGACGAGTACCTCGAGACCCTGGCGGAGAGGGCATTTGAGGATATCCTGAGGGACAGGGGGGAGAAAAGGATTGTACTTGATATCGGAGGACTTTTGCGTTATCATATAGCCATAAGGCGCAGGGTCGCCCGCCTGGCCTACCGGGAGGTCACAGGGGACCTCCCGGACTTCGAGGCCACCGAGAGGCTCCTGCGCGCGGCTGAGGAGGGAGGATGGGTGGACCTTCCCGGGGGTGTCCGAGCCCAGAGGGCAGGGGGGGTCCTGGCCCTGCGGCGTGGGGAGGTACCCCCCTTCCGGTACCCCTTAGCTGTAAGTGGGAGGACGATGGTGCGGGAGGCCGGGTTGATCTTAGAGGCCGAGCTGGTGGGACGGCCCCCTCCCGAGGTCCTTAAAGGGGATGGATGTACAGCTTACATAGACTGGAGGGCCGTAAAGGGAAACCTTTGGGTGCGGAGTCGGCTCCCTGGCGATCGGATCCGGCCCTTCGGGATGTGTGGGACCCGCAAGGTAAAAGATGTGCTCATAGACGGCAAGGTCCCCCGTCTCCTCAGGGATAAGGTTCCCCTGGTGGTGGACGAGGAAGGGGTGCTTTGGGTAGTGGGGGTTTGTCTGAGCGAGCGTGCCAGGGTGGGGGAGGAGACCGAAAGAGTATTGAGAATAACGGCGAGGAAGGTGAAATAGATGAACGGCAATGAAAAGCGTAGACCTCCTATGCGGCCCGGTGGCCCGGACTTCCAGTGGAAACGGGCGCTTCGAACTTTGGTCTTCTGGGCCCTGTTTCTGGCGGCTGCTATGATGGTGGCGCAGCTCTTCGGGAACGCACAGACCGAAGAGCTGCGGGTGAGCTATCCCCAGTACCGGAAGCTCTTAGAGGCCGGCAGGATCGTCCGAGCTGTGGTTGTGGAGGACGAGTTTCACGGATGGCTGTCTGAACCCATAGTGGTCTCGGATAGAGGGGAACCCCGGAAGCTCGGCAGGATCGTGGTGCGCTTGGGCCAGGTGGATCGGGAGACCATAGATGGATGGCTAAAGTATGGAGTTGAGTTTAGGTTTGAAAAGAAGCGGGTCAATTGGACCGGCCTCCTGCTCAACGTGCTTCCCTGGGTTCTCTTCATAGGGCTTTGGCTGGCTTTCTTCTACCAGATGCAGGCAGGCCAGAGGGGGATATTCTCCTTCGGCAGAAGCAGGGCCAAGCTGGTGGCCGATCGGCCAAATGTGACCTTCAAGGATGTGGCCGGGGCTGACGAGGCCAAACAGGAGCTACAGGAGATAATAGAGTTTCTGAAAGAGCCCGAGAAGTTCAGAAGGCTCGGAGGTCGGGTGCCGAAGGGGGTGTTGCTTGTGGGCCCGCCTGGCACGGGGAAGACCTATATAGCAAAGGCAGTGGCCGGGGAAGCCGGCGTGCCCTTCTTTAGCATGAGCGGGTCGGACTTCGTGGAAATGTTTGTAGGAGTTGGAGCTTCTCGAGTCCGAGATCTCTTCCGCCAG
>DTXA01000165.1 GCA_012962735.1 Candidatus Latescibacterota bacterium | reverse complement strand
GGTGGGCGATTAGCTCAGACGGCTAGAGCGCCACGCTCACATCGTGGAGGTCACTGGTTCGAGTCCAGTATCGCCCACCATTATTCATATGGATATCCCTTCCCGCGTCCCAGAGGATAACCTACCCATAATTTTCCCCTGTCCCCTTTCAGGATTGGACCATGGACATAGCAGAGCTCAAGGTCAAAAGCACAGCGGAACTCGCCCAGCTGGCTCAGAATTTGAACATCCCGGATCACAGTGGGCTGAGGAGACAGGAGCTCATTTTTAAGATCTTACAGGCCCAGGCTCAGAAGAAGGGCATCATATACGGAGAAGGGGTCCTCGAGATCATCAAGGAGGGGTATGGCTTCCTCCGGTCCCCCGATTATAATTACCTCCCCGGTCCCGACGACATCTACGTCGGCCCTGCCCAGATCCAGAAGTTCGCCCTGCGTACGGGGGACATCGTCTTCGGGCAGATACGTCCCCCCAAAGAAGGGGAAAGGTTCTTCGCCCTTTTGAAGATCGAGGCCGTGAACTACGAGCCCGCTGAGAGGGCCAGGGATCGTCCCCTCTTCGACGAACTCACTCCCGTATATCCCAACGAGAAGTTCGAACTGGAGGCGGACGGGGACATATCCATGCGCATCGTCGACCTGCTCTGCCCTGTGGGAAAGGGACAGCGGGGGCTGATCGTCTCCCCCCCTCGAGCCGGCAAGACCATACTCCTCCAGAAGATAGCCAACAGCATCACCCGCAACCATCCCGATGTGAAGCTCATCGTGTTGCTCATAGACGAGCGACCCGAAGAGGTCACCGATATGGAGCGCTCAGTCAAGGCCGAGGTCATAAGTTCCACGTTCGACGAACCGCCTTCCCGCCACCTCCAGGTGGCCAGGATAGTGCTGGAGAAGGCCAAACGCCTGGTGGAGTATGGCCACGACGTCGCCATCCTATTGGACAGCCTGACTCGCCTGGCCAGGGCCAACAACGCCGAGGTCCCCCACAGCGGCAGGGTGCTCTCCGGCGGCGTGGACGCCACGGCCCTCCAATGGCCCAAACGCTTCTTCGGGGCCGCCAGGAACATAGAAGAAGGGGGTAGCCTCACGATCATCGCCACCGCGCTCATAGAGACCGGCAGCCGAATGGACGAGGTGATATTCGAGGAGTTCAAGGGCACCGGGAACATGGAGTTGAAGCTTGACCGTGGCCTGAGCAACCGCCGGATCTTCCCGGCCATAGACCTGAGCCTCTCCGGCACCCGGAAGGAGGAGCTCCTCCTTCCGGAGGAGGTGTTAAACCGGGTCTGGATATTGCGCAAGTTCCTGGACCAGATGCCTCCTGTGGAGGCTATGGAGTTCCTCATAGAGCGGATGAAGGAGACCAGGAACAACAAGGAGTTCTTAGATAGGATGAGTTCTTAAAGATGTCCTTTTTGGGGCATGTAAAAGGAGGATAACGGTGAGGAAGGACATACATCCGAAATATGTGCTCACAACTATCACCTGTAGCTGTGGCAACGTTGTGCACATTCGTTCCACCGTAGAGAACCTCCACGTAGAACTGTGCTCCAAGTGTCATCCCTTCTACACGGGGAAACAGAAGATCGTGGACACTACTGGCAGGGTGGAGCGGTTCCGCCGGAAGTACGGGCTCTCGGCCCATCCCGAGGAAGAAGGGGCTGAGGCTTAACCCTTGCGCTTATAGACCCTGGGGAATATCCCGGGGTCTATCTTTTTTAAGAGCACGAAGGACCTGAACGATGCTGGAAAAACTCGAGAAGCTCGAGGACCGATTTCGGGAACTCACCGAACTCTTAGCCAGGCCCGAAGTGGCATCGGACTATCAACGCCTCCAGAAGCTCGCCAAAGAACGGGCGGACCTCGAGCGGGCGGTCCGGCTCATAGG
>DTXA01000164.1 GCA_012962735.1 Candidatus Latescibacterota bacterium | reverse complement strand
CGGAAGGGGGAGAGGATAGCCGTCCTCGGCCCCAACGGCTCCGGCAAGACCACCTTCGCCTGTTGCATAAACGGCCTGTTGGTCCCCACCGAGGGCGAAGTACTCGTCGACGGCCTGTCCCCGGCCGAACATCCCTACGAGGTCCGCCGCAGGGTGGGGATGGCCTTCCAGAACCCTGACTCCCAGATAGTCTCAGCCGTGGTGGAGCGGGAGGTGGCCTTCGGCCTCGAGAACCTCGGCGTCCCCCCCTCTGAGATGCGCGGTAGGGTGGCAGAGGCCCTCGAGCGCTTCGGTCTCTCCGACCGCCGCCTCCATCCCCCCCACAGGCTCTCGGGAGGAGAAAAAGGCCGCCTGATCCTCGCCTCCCTCTGGGCCATGCGGCCCCGGTACCTCGTATTGGACGAGCCTACCTCTTTGTTAGACCCTGAGGGCAGAAGGGAAGTTCGGGAGGCCATAGACGAACTGGCCCGGGAAGGGGTGGCCGTGCTCTGGATCACCCAGTACCCCGAGGAGGCCCTCTGGGCGGACCGGGTGTTGATCTTCTTCGGGGGGGAACTCGTGGCGGACGGCCCCCCGAGCAGGGTCCTCTCCGACCCCGAAAGGCTTGCCCGCTGGGGCCTCCGTGCTCCCTTCCCCGTCCTCCTCAACCACCGCCTCCGCTCCCTCGGCCTTTCCCTCTCACCCTGGACCCCCACCCTCCGGGACCTCGCCGACGCCCTCTCCGCACTCCCGCACTCCCACACTTCCGCACTCCCATATTCCCATACTCCCACACTCCCACACCCTGAGCGCCTCCTCGCCCGAAGGATCTCCTACAGCTATCCCCCCCCGGGGCCCCAGGCCCTTCGCCGTGTGGACCTGCGGGCAGGTGCCGGAGAGTTCGTGGCCCTCTTAGGACACACGGGCTCGGGCAAGACCACCCTGGCCCAGATCTTAGCTGGCCTGCTCAAGCCCTCCGAAGGCCAGGTCCTTTTGGACGGAGGGGAGGTGAAGAGGGGCCGTGTCGGCCTGGCCTTCCAGTTCCCCGAGGAGGGGTTCTTCGAGGAGACGGTGCTTGAGGACGTGGCCTTCGGCCCCCGCAACCTCGGCCTCCCCGACCCCGAGTCCCACGCCCACAGGGCCCTCTCCCGGGTGGGATTGGACCCCGAAGTCTTCGGCCCCCGCTCCCCCTTCTCCCTCAGCGGCGGCGAGGCTCGGAAGGTCGGCATAGCCGGAGTGTTGGCGGTGGACCCCGAGGTTCTGATCTTAGACGAACCCACAGCCGGCCTCGACCCGGAAGGAGCCCTCGGGCTTTCCGAGGTCCTGAGGGCCCTGCGGCGGGACGGCAGGACCCTCGTGCTTATCTCCCACGATATGGACCTGGTGGCCGAGCTGGCCGAGAGGGCTGTGGTGCTCCGGCACGGGGAGGTCTGGGCCGAGGGTCCTGCCGTGGAGGTGCTCTCCCGATCCGACCTCGGGGAGGTCGGGCTCGAGCCCCCCCAGCCCGTCACCCTCGCCCGTCTCCTCCGGGAGCGTGGCTGGCCCGTCCCCTTGGCCCCTCTCACCTCGGACGAGCTCATCTCCCAAATTCTGGGATCGGTCAGATGCGCTCCAACGAGATATGGAAAGCCCGAGGTTGACGGTTGACAAATCCCCCAGAGGTTGGTATCTTAAATAGTTCGGGTCCAGGACAGCTGCCTGAGGGAGCTGAAGCAGGAGGTCGGGACCGGGCCGGTTGACGACATCCGAAGGAGGTGAAATCCCGTGGAAGGGAAGGTGCTTGAATTCCCCCCTCAGGGGAAGTGGACATACGAGGACTGGCTCAAGCTTCCAGACGACGGATGGCAGTACGAGGTCATAGACGGGGAGCTATTTATGACGCCGGCACCTACCATCCAGCACCAGAGGGCATCCCGGAACCTGGGATGGGCTACGATAACTTTCGTCAGAAAAAGGGACTTAGGGGAAGTGTTCTTCGCCCCAATCGACGTCTACCTTCCCGGCCAGGAAACGCCTGTCCAGCCGGACATAGTGTTCGTGCGCAGGGAGCGAGAGGAGATAATCCGAGAGCGGGGAATAGAGGGGGTCCCAGACCTCATCGTGGAGGTACTCTCCCCGGCAAGTTGGTGGAAGGACAGAAAGGTCAAGTACCCCCTCTACGAACGGGCAGGTGTCCCGGAACTTTGGATCGTAGACCCCGAGGGCACAGTGGAAGTCTACGTGCTACGGGGGGAGGTATACGCCCTCCTCGGAAGATGGGAAAAGGGGGAAACCGCCCGCTCGGGAGTGCTGGACGGGTTTGAGATATCCGTGGAAGAAGTTGTGGGGTAGGGAACGATGAAAGTCAAGATCGCTCCATCGATCCTCTCGGCCGACTTCTCCTGCCTGGAGAGGGAAATCCGTCGGGTGGAGTTCGAGGCGGATATGCTCCACTTAGACGTCATGGACGGCCACTTCGTGCCCAACATCACCTTCGGCCCCCTGATCGTGGAGGCCGTCCGACGGGTCACCCGGTTGTCCCTTATGGTCCACCTTATGATAACCGATCCCTCCCGGTACGCCGATGCCTTTGCACGGGCCAGGGCCGATTGGCTCCTATTCCACATAGAAGCGGTCCCCAAGCCCTCCGACCTCATATCCGAGATCCGCTCCCTCGGCCTCAGGCCTGGCCTGGTCCTCAACCCGGAAACCCCCCCCGAGGCCGCCCTTCCCTGGCTTCCCCTCGTGGACCTCCTGCTCGTTATGACCGTCCACCCGGGCTTCGGGGCCCAGAAGCTCATCCCCGCCACCCTCGAAAAAGTGGCCCGCATCCGGGAGCACATCTTAAGGGAGTGTATCTCACTGCCCAT
>DTXA01000163.1 GCA_012962735.1 Candidatus Latescibacterota bacterium | reverse complement strand
TTCATATCGGCCTTGATCTTGCGCACAGCCAGATATTCCAAAATGCGCTCCTTGGGCTTCTCCAGGCCGTAGTGGTCCTCATCTAAAATCTTGGCGGCGCGGTCCACATCTAAGCTGTCCTCGGTGCTCTTGTTCCAGGGCAGGGAGATGAGCCAGTCCAAATAAGTCCGGGCCACGGCATACTCGGCGGCCTGGGGGGGCATCTTGGCCATACGGTCGAGCTCCCTTAGAGCCTCCCTCTTGGCTTCCTCTGGGAGACCGGCCTCCTCTATCTGCCCGCGGAGCTGGTTGATCTCGGCTGTGTGCTCGTCCTCCTCTCCAAGTTCCTTTTTGATCTGCTCCAACTGTTTCCTCAGGAAGAACTCCCTCTGGGCCTTGTCCAGCTCTCCCTTGACCTGGGACTGGATGCGGCTGCTCAGTTCCAGTATCTCCAGCTCCCGGTTGAGGTAGGTCAACACCTTACGGAGTCTCTCGGCCACGTCCAAGGTCTCCAATATCTCCTGGCGTTCCAGGGTGGAGAGTTTTATATGGGATGCTATGAAGTCCGCCTGCTGGCCGGGCTCGGGGATGTTTGCGATCACCACGCCGAGCTCGTCCGGGAGGTTGGGGGCCAGGGAGACCACCCTCTGGAATAGGGCGACCGCATTGCGGGCCAGGGCCTCGAGCTCGAGGGTCTTCTCCATCTGTTCCTGGAGCGGGCGCACCTTGGCCTTTATATATGGATCTGAGGAAATGATGTCCTCTAAGGCAATGCGGGCCAATCCCTGAAGCAGTATCTGGACTCCACCGTCCGGCATCCGGAGCATCCGCGCTATCCCAGCCGCCGTCCCAGTCCGGTAGAGGTTCTCGAGTATGGGCCCCCTCTTGGGCTCCTTTAATGTGAATACAGCTAATATCTTACGCTCTCCAGCCACGACATCGTCCACCATACGCACCAGGCGCTGGTCCGTTACAGGGAGGGGGAGGAGCATATAGGGGAAGAGCACCACCTCCGGGCTCGGGAGGACGGCCAATTCCTCCGGTATGGGGGGGCTCGGGCGTTCCGAGGATACGACCTGACCTTGTGGTCCTAAGAGCATATATTCTCCTAAACTTCCGCCGTAATCTCTATGTGGGTCACGTGTGGGACGTGGGCCTTGCGGAAGGATATCTCCAAGATTCCATTGCGGTATACCGCCTTAGCTGTCTCCGCCTCCACCTCCGCCGGGAGCTTGACTATCCTCTCAAACGGGCCGAAGGGTATCTCCATCTGATAGTATCGCCCTCCGCCGGGAGGGGTTATCCTAAGACGTTCGCCTCTCAGGATCAGCAGCCTTCCGTCCACTGAGACCGAGAGCCTCTCCCGGTCCACGCCCGGGAGCTCCGCGAGCACGAAGACCTCCTCTGCGGTCTCATACACGTCAACCATAGGCTGCCATAGATGCGTTGCGAAGCGGGAGCGGGGTCTGCGTATGCCCTCTAAGAGGAACTCCATCTGACGGGCCATCTCCTCCATCTCGTCCCATATGTTCGCCATAGTTCCCTCCCCGGGTTTGAGCGAGGTGCACTCAATGGAGAAGATAAGGCCCCACGGTGGATATGTCAAGGAGTATCCGCTTACCGCCAAGGTCGTGAAGGAGGATACGCTCTCCGAAGTCCAAAGTCCGATGTCCGAAGTCGAGAGATGGAGCTTACGACATCGAACCTTGAACTTTGAACCTCGAGCCCTTATTTTTACTGTAAGCAGACCGAGGACGGAACATGAAATGATCTCCCTTACTGTCAACAGTAAGGCATGGTTTCCCTCTGTGGCCTCCGGCCTCCTTCTGGCATTGGCCTTCCCCCAGCCGGGGTGGGGGCTTTCGGCCTTTGTGGCGCTGGTGCCGCTGTTGCTGGCATTGGAGGGAGCTGGGAGCTGGAGGGAGGCGTTCCGATGGGGGTACATCTTCGGGTGGGTCTTCTTTGGGATACTGCTTTTCTGGGTGGCCCAGGTGGTGTGGGTGGGGTACTTCCTCCTGGTGCCCTTCATCTCCCTGTACCCGGGGGCGTTCGGGGCTTTATTCTGGGGGATTCGGAGGGGGACCCGCCTTCCCCTTTGGCTCTCAGCTGCCGTCTTGTGGACGGGCTTAGAGCTGGTGCGGACGGTGGGGTTTTTAGGGTTCAGTTGGGGGAGCGTGGGGTACTCCCTCGGGTTCTACCCTCCTTTAATTCAGATGGCTTCCTACACCGGGGTGCGGGGGGTTACATTCTGGGTCCTGACGGTCAACGGCCTTCTGGCCGAATGGGGATCCGGGCGCCCGAGGTTCTGGGTCCGGGGGGCTTTGGCGGCGGCCTTGCTTATCCTGCCGTACATATACGGCCAATGGACCTTGGCGCGCGCCCAGGTAGGTAGGCGGTACGTCCAGGTGGCCCTGGTCCAGGGCAATATAGACCAGGACGTGAAGTGGGACCCTAAGTTTTTGGCCTTCTCCTTTTCCAAGTACGACAGCCTGACTCGCTCCATCGGGGAGTCGGTAGATCTGGTGATATGGCCCGAGACCGCAGCTCCCACCTTCTTGCTCAAGAGGGAGCCCTATCGGGAGTGGGTTGCCGGGATCTCCCGGGATGTCGGGGCGCCCCTGTTGACAGGCGCCAACGACTACGAGTGGCTCCCTGGGGGGGAGCCGAGGATGTTCAACTCTGCGATATTGTTCGATCCCATCCGTGGCCCGGTGCGAAAGTACCACAAGATGCACCTGGTACCCTTCGGCGAACGAATGCCCCTGGTCGAGCTACTCCCCTTCCTCAAGGACATCCAGATCGGAGGGGGCCCGGGTAACTTCACGCCCGGGGACGAGCGGGTGCTATTCGAGGTCGGTCCGGCGCGCTTGCCGACCTTAATCTGCTTCGAGGCCGCTTTCGCCCGGGACGTGCGGAGGTTCGTGCGAGATGGGGCCAACCTCTTGGTCAACATCACCAACGACGCCTGGTTCGGCCCGTATTCCGCCCCCTATCAGCACGCGCAGATGGCGGTCTTCCGCACGGTGGAGCATCGGATATCGCTCGCAAGGTGCGCCAACACAGGAGTTTCCATGCTTGTGGACCCGTACGGGAGGGTTTTGAAGGCCACGAAGATCTTCCAGGACGCGGTGGTGGTGGGCGAGTTGCCGCTCAGGGAAGGGGAGACTTTTTACGCTAAGCACGGGGAATGGCTTGCTTGGATGTGTGTCGGGTGGAGCGTGGGGTTGTTGATGTGGGCGAGGATGCGCAGGGGCACGCAGGGAGGGAGATATGGCGGAACGGGTGCGGATTTCCCCCGAGGCCATAGAGGCCGCGCTGGAGCCCTTTAAGCGACGGGTCTACGAGACCTATATCGTGGACGAGGACGGTGTGGTGCGCAAGCCGGATGGTAAGGGCGTGCACTGGCTGGAGCCCCAGTGAAGCGGAGCGCTATCTGCGTCCGGGGTCATATGGAAGTCCCCGTGGAGCCGATTACAGCGAGGTCATCGCCAGGGGGATAGACTGGGTGCTCAGGTGCCAGCTTCAGGAGTGCGGGTTGGTGACACAGCATCTGGCGGAGCTGGCCTGCCGGGGCGTGGAGGGAGAACCTCTCCCAGTACCTCCGTGCGCTGGAACGACGCCTTGCTTTTCTACCGTGAATGTCCTATCTTTTAAATCTGTTGTGAAAAAGGCTTTGTCCTTCAGAACCTTCGGGGAAGAGGGACAATACTATCCGAGGAGGGAAAGATGAGGGCACGGATATGGGAAGTTGGCCTTTCGGCGGTCCTCTGGGCGGCCTCTGCCATGTTAGGAGATGCTGAGGCCAAGACGAAGATCGTGTTCTGGACCTGGAACAGGCACGACATGGACGTGCGGAACGCCATGTTCGAGAAGTTCGCGCGGGAACATCCGGGGATAGAGGTCGAGATGGTGATCCATACGGACCGGTACCAGGATATGTTGAAGCTGGCCTGGGATGCGGGCAGCCCTCCGGACGTGTTCCAGACCCCAAGCGATGCCCTTTTAGCCCAACAGGTGGAGGCGGGATGGCTCATGCCTTTGGACCGATGGCTTACACCCGAATTCAAGGCGAGGTTTATGCCCGGGACCTTCCAGCCCTACGTCTCGACCATAGGGGGGCACGTGTATGCCATCCCGACAGCGCTTTTGACGGCCAAGCTGTTTTACAACAAGACGCTTTTTGAAAAGGCTGGACTGGACCCCGACAGACCCCCTAAGACCTGGGAGGAGTTGAGGGAATACGCCCGCAGGATAACGCGGGCAGGGAGGGGCAGGTTCTACGGGTTCATCATAGGGGCCAAATATCCATGGGTTTATATGATGAACATCTCTTGGATGGCCGCCACTGCGGGAGGATATCCCTTCAACTACCACACTGGTAAGTTTCAGTACAACTCCGAGCCCTTCAAGAGGGCCCTCAGGCTCCTCATGGACCTCATAGAGGACGGGAGCGTGATGCCGGGGATGAACTCCATGGACGACGACAGGGCGAGGCTGGCCTTCTGCGGGGACAGGGCCGCCATGATCATCGGGGGCTCCTGGAACCCCGGGGTGTTCGTGGGGCAGTTCAAGTCCGATGTGGACTTCGGGGTGGCGGATCTCCCCGTGCCGGACGAGGGACGAAAGGGCCTCGCCCCAGCTTTCTTCGCATACCAGTGGAGCATCTCTTCCAAGACCGGACATCCGGATGATGCCTGGGAGGTGGTCAAGTTCACGCTGTCCGATGAGTACCTCTCCGCCATGGTCCGGGCAGGTAAGAACATGTCCACTGTGCCGACTGTGAACACTCCTGAGAACTTGAGCTTAGCCAAGGGGATGAAGGAGTGTTCGGACCTGACCTACCACAAGGTATATCCCCCCACCCCGGAGGGGCTGCTTCGGCTGAAGGGACCTCCGTTCGATGAAGTGGCAGCAGGCATCGTGAACGGACAGCTGGACATGGATGAGGCTTTGGAAGACCTGGACCGTAGGCTCAACGAGGCCCTCGAGGAGGCAGTTGAAGAAGGAAGGATAAGGCTGGAGGACTTCTTGGTGCCGGACTTCGATCCGATGAAGAAGTAGGAGGTCGCCTTGAAGCGGAACTTCTTTATCGAGCGGCTCAGGCGGAGCTGGGGGGCTTACCTGCTTTGCACGCCTACTTTGATGTTTTTTTCAGTCTTCATGATCTATCCCGTGTTCTACGTGGTGCGCCTGAGCTTCTATCAATGGGACGGGGTAACCCAGATGAAGTTCGTGGGCCTGGAGAACTACGTCCGGCTCCTGCACGATCCCATCTGGTGGAAGGCCTTGAGGAATACCGTCATCTACGTGCTTTCCAAGTTGTTCATAGAACTCGGCCTGGCCTTAGGGATGGCTGTGGTGCTCAACAGCAGGCTGAAGGGACGGAAATTCTTCCGCTCTGTCTTCTTCCTCCCAGTGGTGACGAGCGCGGCCGTGATAGGGATCGTGTTCTCGGGGATACTTTCCCCCTTCGATGGGACCTTCAACCAGATACTTATGAAGCTCAGGCTCGTAGGAGGGTTCCGGGACTGGTTGGGGGACCCCAAGACAGCGCTCTATACGGTCATAGGGGTGGCGATATGGCACGATGTGGGGATCAATATGGTGTTCTTCTTGGCTGGGCTGCAGTCCATACCGGAGTACCTTTACGATGCTGCCAGGGTGGATGGGGCCGGGGCTTGGAGGCAGTTCGTGTATGTCACACTTCCGATGCTTCGACCCATAGCGCTTATCATAGTGATGCTATCCATCATCGGGAGCTTTAAGGTATTCGACCTGGTGAACGTGATGACAGGAGGAGGACCGTACTACGCCAGCGAGGTGGTCACGGACTACATGTTCAAGTACGGCTTCGCAGGCAGCGGACTTGGGGCTGGAGTCATAGCGCAGCAGGGGTATGCGGCCACCATAGGGATCGGGCTTTTCGTCATTATAGCTGTCCTCACCTTCTTCCAGCTCAAGCTGGGAAGGATAGGGGAGAGGGAAAGCTGAAGAGGTTCAAGGTCGTGAAGTTCATCTTTCACATCGGACCTTGGATTTCGAACTCGATTTCATCGTTCTCTGCGACCTCGAACGGTAGACGGAGGAAGATATGAGGCATAAAAAGATCCTCAGTAGATTCGGTAAGGGAGTGCTTTACGGTGTGTTGGTGCTGTGGACCCTGGTCTGCCTTTATCCATTGATATGGATGCTTTCAACCTCTTTTAAGACCATGTCCGAGGTCGCCCGGAATACGATGGCCTTGATTCCGGAGGCCTTCCGGTGGGAGAACTACGTGGAGGCCTGGACTAAGGGGAACTTCGGGGTGTACTTCAAGAACAGCCTCATCGTGACGGTCACAACCTTGCTGCTCGTGCTTTGGACGGCCTCTATGACCGCCTTCGCCGTGGCCAGAACGGACTTTCCGGGCAAGCAACTTATCCTTTTCGCCTTAGTGGCCACCCTTTTCATCCCGGCGGAGGCGACCTTGGTCCCGGTGTTCCACATAGCCAAGAACCTGGGCCTCTTGAACTCTTTAGCGGGATTGATAGTGGTTTCAACAGCGGGAGCGCAGGTGGTGAGCATCTACTTGATCCAGGCGTACTTCCGGACCATACCGAGGGACTTGGACGATGCGGCCAGGATAGACGGATGTAACCTTTTCCAGATGTATTGGCATGTGGTTCTGCCCTTAGCCAAGCCAGTTCTGGCCACCGTGGCGATCCTGACTTTTATGGGGACCTGGAATGCCTATCTGCTCCCCCTCGCTTTCACCATGAGCAGGCCGGAGCTTAGAACGCTGCCCGTGGGGTTGGTGGCGTTCCAGAGCGGATTCGCCTTCAGCGTGAACTGGCCCCTTCTGTGCGCCGGGGCGGCGATCAGCTTGATGCCGATAGTCGTGCTCTACGTATTTCTCCAGAGGTACTTCGTGAGCGGGATAGCTGCGGGAGCTTTGAAGGAATGAGGATATGGACAGCGCTGTTCCCCCTCGCCGGGCTGTACCGCTTGATTCTGTGGGCCTGGGAAAGGGTCTACACCAGGGGATGGACCTACGTCGAACGGCTTCCCAGGCCAGTGGTGTCCGTGGGGAACATAACCGTCGGGGGGACGGGAAAGACCCCCTTGGTCATGTACTTGGCCAGGGCATTGCAGGAGAAAGGGTTCCGGCCAGCGGTGCTGAGCCGGGGATATCGGAGGAAGGGGAAGGGGGTGGGGTTGGTTTCGGACGGGAAGCGGGTGCTCATGGGGCCCGATGAGGCAGGGGACGAGCCGTACCTCTTAGCCCGGAAGCTCCCTGGGGTGCCGGTTGCAGTGGGGAGGGACAGGAGGGAAGCCGGGGAGCTGGTTTTGGGACGGGTGGAGGTCTCACATTTCATCTTGGACGACGGCTTCCAGTACAGGGCCCTGGCGAGGGACATAGACATCGTGGTTTTGGACGCCCGGGACCCCTTTGGTGGAGGGCATCTCCTCCCTTGGGGTCTACTTAGGGAGCCGCCATCCGCCCTGCACAGGGCGGATGTGGTGTGCATCTCACGGGCAGATCAGGTCCCCCCTGAGGTCTTAGAGGAAGTCCGGGAGAAAGTGACGAGGCTGGCCCCCGAGGCCATCTTGGTGGAGTGTGTCCACAGGCCCCGCAGGCTGCAGGCCCCGGAGGGGGAGCTTCCACTGAGCGCCCTGAGGGGCAAAAAGGTGGTAGCCCTTTCCGGGGTTGGAAGCCCAGGGGCCTTCGAGCGCACCCTCGAGGACTTAGGCGCCGAGGTCGTGCCCCTCAGGTTCCGGGACCACCATCTATACACTGGGGACGACGTAGCCAAGGCTATAAGACTGACCCGGGATGCCGAGGCGGATGCGGTGGTCACCACCGAAAAAGACCGGGTTCGCCTGCCCCCAGATGTCCCCTTCTGGACACTGGAGGTAGAAGTAGAGGAGGATGGAGGGCGGTTACGGGAGCTTATGCGCTCCCTGGCCCCCGAAAAGTACGGGAGCGAAGCGGAAGGCTTTTTGGGGCATATATAGGGGGATGGAATGGAGGTTGCCACGGATTACCTGGTGTTGGGTAGCGGGATAGCAGGGCTTTCCTTCGCCCTGAAGGCAGCGCAGCACGGGACCGTTGCAGTGGTGACCAAGAAGGAGCGGGCGGAGTCCAGCACCAACTACGCCCAGGGGGGGATAGCAGCTGTGCTGTCGCCGGACGACTCCTTCGAGCTACACGTAGAGGACACCCTCAAGGCCGGTGCAGGTCTCTGCCACAGGGATGCCGTGGAGTTGGTGGTGAAGGAAGGGCCCCGGATGGTGCGGGAGCTGATAGAGTGGGGGGTGGAGTTCACCAGAAGGGAGGGGAAGCTGGCGCTGAGCAGGGAGGGGGGACATTCGAGGGACAGGATAGTGCACGTATCGGACCTAACCGGGCGGGAGATCGAGAGGGCGCTTTTGGAGCGGGTCAAGGAGCACGGGAACATAGAGGTCTACGAAAACCATATCGCCATAGACCTGATCACAGAGCACCACGTGTTCGGGGTGAAGGGGGTCCCGAAGGGCCACATCACCTGTTGGGGGGCCTATGTATTGAACACCCAGACCGGCTTGGTGAAGAAGTTCTTAGCCAAGGTGGTGCTCTTAGCTACCGGGGGGAGTGGCCGGACCTATCTTCATACCACGAACCCCCGAATCGCCACAGGGGACGGCATAGCTATGGTGTTCCGGGCCGGGGGGAAGGTTGGGAATTTAGAGTTTATGCAGTTCCACCCCACAGCACTATACAGGCCGGATGCGAACCCCGACGAACCCGCCTTCCTGATCTCCGAGGCGGTGAGGGGGTACGGAGGGGTGCTGGTGAACCGGAAGGGGGAACCCTTTATGGAGAAGTACCACCACATGGGTTCCCTGGCCCCCAGGGACGCCGTGGCCAGAGCCATAGACCAGGAGATGAAGAGGAGCGGGGAGCCTTGCGTATACTTGGACGTGACCCACAAGGACCCAGAGGAGACCAAGGCCCGCTTCCCCAACATATATGCTCGGTGCTTGGAGGCCGGGATAGACATCACCGAGGAACCCATCCCCGTGGTGCCGGCCGCCCACTATATGTGCGGGGGGGTCGCGACGGACCTGTGGGGGAGGACCTCGATCCGGAACCTGTACGCTGTCGGGGAGGCGGCCCTGACAGGCGTGCACGGAGCAAACAGGCTGGCCTCCAATTCCCTTCTGGAGGCACTTGTTTTTTCGGACAGGGCGTTTCGGGATTCCCTCCCGAGGGCCCAGGAGCCGGAGAAGTTCCCGGATGTGCCGGACTGGAGCGAGGAGAACGTGTTCAACGCCGAGGAATGGGTACTCCTCTCCCACGATAGGGATGAGATAAGGAGGCTCATGTGGGACTACGTGGGCATAGTCCGCTCTAACTACCGTCTCCAGAGGGCCCTACGCCGCATAAGGCTGATAGCAAAGGAGGTGGAGGAGTTCTACCGGAGGACAAAGGTCACGATGGACCTTATAGAACTTAGAAACCTCGTCCAGGTGGCAGAGCTAATCGTCAGGTGCGCCCTGGCCCGAAAGGAGAGCCGGGGCCTGCACTATACCACCGACTACCCCGAGCTTGACCCCCGCTGGCAGCGGGACACGATACTCCAGAAAAAGCCGTGAGGATATCCGAAGTCGCATGCAAGTCCGCCCTTACAGGGGAGAAGGGGAGTTACCGCCTCAACCCATACGTGGGATGTCCGCACCGGTGTGCATACTGCTATGCGAGCTACATGTCGAGGTGGAAGGGGGAGGGGAGCTGGGGGACATGGGTCCATGTAAAGGTGAACGTTCCCGAGGTCCTTAAGAAGGAGCTTTCGAGGCCCTCTTTCTTCGGGGAAACCTCGGTCTTCATCTCCACGGTCTGCGACCCGTACCAGCCCTTGGAGCGAAGGTACAGACTAACCAGAAGGTGCTTAGAGGTTCTGTCCGAAGCCGCCTCGTCTGGTATGCCGCTGCGGGTTATGGTCGCCACTAAGTCGGACCTGGCTTTGCGGGACATAGACGTATTCAGGACCTTTCCCGAGGGAGCCTTCGGGCTGGCCTTTTCGATAACTACCCACAGGGACGATGTGGCAGCTTATGTGGAACACTTCGCCCCGAGACCTTCCCGCCGCATAGAAGCGGCGAGGATCTTGAAGGATGCCGGAGTGCGGGTGGGGTTCTTCATATGCCCGGTGCTACCTTACGTGACTGAAAGGGACTTAGGGGGGCTTTTGGACATAGCCGGGGAACTGAAGTTGGACTTCCTGAGTTTCGACAGGCTGAACTACCTCAGAGGCCACGTAGGAGGAAGGGCATTTCAGGCGTACAGAAGCCTGGGCCAGGAGGCCCTCAGGCGGCTAGAACAGGCCAGGGACGACCCGAGATACGAAAGGAGGTTGAAGGAGCGCATCCTCAGGGAGGCCGCCCGGAGGGAGCTTACAGCGGAGTGTCACTTCTGAAGGAGGGGCTATGGACTACGAAAGGGTTCTGGTGTGCGGGGCCCACCCGGACGACGAGGTCGCCATGGCCGGGACCATAGCCAAGTTCTCCGAAAAGGCCGTGCTGCCGGACTTCCAGCCCGTAGGACATCTGGAGGGGAGATGAGGGTCGGCATAGTCTTGAGGCCCGAATCCGCACACAGGGACATCTACCTCAGCGTGCTCTACGAGATGGATGAGGTGGGGGAGGTGGCGGTGTGCGACGAAACCGGGGTGACATTTGGGGAGGCCGAGGGACGTCTCGGGGGGAAGCTGGTCGGGAGATACAGAGATATGGGGGAACTGTTGGAGAGGGGAAGGCCGGAGATGGCCCTGGTGACCTTAGAGGCCTTTAGGGCCCCCGAGGCCATAAAGCTGGCTTTGGACGCCGGGGTGCCGGTGTTGGCGGAGAAGCCCGCCTGCGTGGACGTGGGGGACTTCGAAAGGCTCGTCCGCAAGGCAGAGGAGAAGGGGTTGCCCCTTATGCTGGCCTTCGCTATGCGTCGGTCTCCGATGGTCCTCAAGGCTAAGGAGCTCGTGGAGGGGGGAGATTTCGGAAGGATTTACGGGGTGCAGGCGCACTTCATAGCGGACCAGACCAGAATAAGGGACAGGAGGATCCAGGAGAGCTGGTTCTTCCGCAAAGCGCTGGGAGGAGGGGGGCATCTTTTATGGCTCGGGTGCCACTTCGTGGATATGATATCCTTCGTCACGGGCAGGAGGATCCGAAAGGTCGCGGGGTTCACCTCGGTCGTGGGGGGCCAGCCCATAGATGTAGAAGATGCGGCGGCTGTATCGTTAGAGTTGGAGGAAGGTGCGGTCGGAAACCTGCTTTCGGCTTATTTCTTAGACAAGGACAAGCACTCGCTGTTTGCCCTTTGGGGGGAACACGGTTGGCTTCGCATGTGCCCCCACGAATGGACCCCTTTAGAGTGGTACTCGGATCTGTACACACTTTCCCCTCTGCGGAGGCTATCCTACCAGGAGGGAGCCTGGGACGTGTACCTCCCGTTCGTGCGCTCCTGTGTGCAGGCGTGCAGGGGCGAGGAGCCCCCGCCGATAGCGCCTCGGGAGGGGTTGTACGTGCTTAAGGTCATCCACGCCGCCTACAAGGCGGCCGAGACGGGAAAGACCCAGGAGGTGGGCTTATAGCCCTGAACTTTATATTAGACCGAGCTTTTAAAATGAGCGATTATTCCTTGGAGATATAATGACCCTCGGGGAGCTGTACAGGTTCGCCCTGACTC
>DTXA01000162.1 GCA_012962735.1 Candidatus Latescibacterota bacterium | reverse complement strand
CCAGGAGCCTGGGAGCCTAAAGTGGAAGTTCAAAACTGGGCTCCCTGTGTTTTCCTCCCCAGCTGTAGGTCCTGATGGGACGGTGTATGTTGGGTCGGATGATGGCTACCTTTATGCCATTTATTCTAGTTCTTATGGTCTTGCTGACTCCCCCTGGCCCATGTTCGGACACGACACTATGCACACGAGGAGGTCCATCTTCATCGTTATATCCTCCCCGACTCACCCCTGGCCCCACAAATGGTACGCCAGTCCAGACGTCAAGTTCATATGGGAGCCGAAGGTCGGGGGGATAATCGGATATTATATCCTGTTGGACAGGAAGCTGAGTTCCCTCACCCCCGAAACCGCCCAGGACTATGTAATCAGGAATAGCAAGGAATATAGAGGCTTAGATGATGGGACATGGTTCTTCCACATAATGGGAGAATACAATACGGGAGAACTTACTCCCGTCCACACCTTCCAGGTGAACATATATACCACACCCGGACTCACATCCAGGACGCATCCGGACCAGGACTTATGGTATCAGGAGGAAGATGTGAGCATATCATGGAGCGTAGAGGACCCAAGTAGCGCAAGGTGTTGCTATTACATCCTCGACAGGACATCCGATACTGTCCCCACCAAGTCAACAGGGACCAAAGTCACAGGGAATGTCTTCAGCCTCTCGGTTCCATCCGACGGAGAGTGGTACGTTCACCTCGTTTGGGAGGACGAGCTTGGGAACCTCAGCAAGGCTGCACATTACAGGATAAGAGTTGATACCACACCTCCTGGGCCGGTAAGGCAGCTTACCGCCACGCTCGTAGAAGGGGGGGTCAAGCTCAGGTGGGAAGAGCCAGAGGACAACGCCAGCGGGGTCGGGTCCTATCAGATATATCGTTCTAAGTTCAAAGGGGCCATAGGAAGCAGGATAGCTGAGGGTGTCGAGGGGACGGAGTATCTCGACGATGTAGCAGTTGGGATGGGCGAGGCTTACTACTACACCGTTATACCCTTAGACAGGGCGGGGAACAAGCAGGTCGAAGGTAACATCCAAGCGACGGTAACGATGCCCCCTCATATTTCCATCTCTGCGAACTTCCACGACTTTGGGGAAGTGG
>DTXA01000161.1 GCA_012962735.1 Candidatus Latescibacterota bacterium | reverse complement strand
GGCACGCTACGGGGCAGGGAGGCCTCGGCGAACGGCACCCCGAAACCCATCGTATCGCAGAGCCTTATCACCACCGGCACCCCACTCTCCTCGTACACCCGCATCAGAGCCTGAGCGAACGGGATGCAGAAGCCGTATATGTCCGCACGGGTGATGTCCTCAAAGTGGCACCGGATGCGGATGCCCAACTCCACCGCTTCCCTTACCACCCTGAGGTACCCCTCCATCGCCTCCTCCCTAGTCTTTCCCAATTTCAGGAAGATGTGGTAGTCCGAAACCGATGTGAGGATGCCGGTCTCTTTAAGCCCCATGTCCCGGGCCAGCTGTAGGTCCGAGGGGGTGGCCCTTATCCACCCAGTCACCTCGGGGTACTCGAAGTCCAGCTCCAAGCACCGCTCCACCGCTTCCCGGTCCCTCCGGCTGTATAAGAAAAACTCCGACTTGCGGATAATACCCTTGGGACCTCCCAGCCGGTGCAGGAGCTGGAACAGGTGCACGATCTGGTCCACCGTGTACGGAGGCCGTGCCTGCTGGCCGTCCCGGAAGGTGGTGTCGGTTATCCAGAACTCATCGGGAAGTGCCATGGGCACCGAGACCCCGTCGAAGCCCAGTCTGGGGACCTCGGTGTAGGGGAACAACTCCCTGAACAGGTTCGGTTCCCTCACGTCCTCTATGACATATCTCCTCCCGAGCGTCGGGAAGGGCATCTGCATATTTCCTCCTTTCTATACTCCTATGGGCCGCAGCATATCTTCCCCTATAGGATAGTACGTATCCGCAGCCTCTATAAGGTCCCGGGAGGCGTTCTGGTCGAAGGAGAACACCTCCACCCTGGGGCCTTTAGTTTTGACCAGGTTCACCAGATCCACGAAGTCCCCGTCGCCGCTCACCAACACGACCACGTCTAAGGACTCCGAAAACCGGACGATGTCTATGGCCATTCCCATATCCCAGTCACCCTTGGCAGATCCGTCTATCCGTTTGCGTAGCTCTTTAGCTTTCACCTCGTATCCTTTCTGCCTCAACATCGTCACGAACTTACTCTGGTCCACCTCGGGGGTGGTGACCACGTAGGCTATGGCCCGCACCAACCGCCTTCCCGCCACCGTGACCTCCAATAATTTCTCGAAATCCAACCTCCCTCCTAATTGTCGGGCCGAATAGAACATATTCTGCACGTCCACGAACACCCCAACCCTGGGAGGACTTCCAGCTGGCCTCGGCTTGGACTTTTGCTCGACCGGCCTGACGTTGCGCAGCTCCACGCCCACGGCTCGCACCTCCTGCCGGAGGGCTTCCAATCCTTTCCACAGCTCCTCATCCCGACGGGATTGAGAATCCGAAAGGGCGACCAACATATCCCTTATCCCCCCGACCGTCTTCCCTAAGGCCTCCAAGAACGGCCCAGGACCCTGGGTTTCATCCCTCGAAAGGACTTTCTCTAAGTCGTGGCAGAGCTTTCTGTGTTCGCGGAGGAGCTGGTGTACCTGAGACGTCAGGGCCTGGATGTCCTGAGAAGGGCCCTCCCCCTCCAGCCGTTCCCGGAGGGAGTCCCTTTCGGCCTCCAGCTCACGGTGTGCCCGGCGCAGGGAGGTCAGCTCCCGCTCCCTCTGAGATAGTAGTTCTTTAAGGGCTTTGCGTTCCCTCTGCAGGACCTTCAACTGTTCCTGAAGCTTCTCTTTCTCCTCCCTAAGGCCTTTTGCTTCTTGCTCTAAGGACTCCACCTTTCTATCCAGCTCCTCCTTCTCGCCTATGAAGGCCGCCACCCGGGCCAGAACCTCGGCAGCGGAGGAGTCCGTCCACTCCTCTTCCCAATCCGAGATCAATTCCATAACATCCGGCCTTCCATCCGCTGCCAAGGCGAAGAGGAACCTCCCCACTTCGCCCTCTGGGGCCTCGGAGAGCAGGTCTTCCACTTCCTCTGGAGAGCGATCCTGGACCTGTTGAATCCACCTCCGGTTGGCTTTGGTCAGGGTTTCGACCACCCTTTGCGCCGTCTCCTCCTCCTCGTAGAAGGCGTCCGTCAGATCTTCTATCAGGTCTTCGGTGGGTACGGACTTTGTGCGGATACCTTTATACGCAATGCCACAAGTGTTACATAATCTTATGATTTCCTTTCTGTCTAAGGAATCCTTAAGTATCCGAACCATCATATGCGGGGGTACCCATTCTGCGATCTTACGTGCGAGAGAGTTCATCGCGCACCTCCCAGTTTCTCCTGTAATTTGCGTTCTACGAAAGGGGGCACGAAACAGCTCACATCCCCTCCCAAGGCGGCTACCTCCTTTACAAGGGAAGAGCGCAAGTAGATGTACTCCATACTTGTCATCAGGAATACCGTCTCAAGCTCAGGATTTAAAGTCCGATTGGTGAGGGCCATCTCGAACTCGTACTCGAAGTCCATCACCGCCCTGAGACCCCGCACCACCGCACAGGCCCCGGTCCGACGGACCTTGTCCACAAGGAGCCCTTCCAAAACCTCTACCGACACCCTGTCCCATCCCTTTACCACCTCCCGCACCATCTCCAGCCGTTCTTCCAGTGAGAACAACCTCTGTTTCCAAGGGCTGTCGGCCACGGCCACGATCAGCCGGTCGAAGAGTTTCAGCGCCCTCTGGACGATGTCTAAGTGGCCGTATGTGATCGGGTCGAAGGTCCCTGGATACAAGGCCAGCCTCATTCTTCCTTCCTCCGTTCCCAGAAGACCAGCTTCGTCTCTCCGTAAGTTCGTTCTTCCACCACCCTCCAGGGCCCCACCCGTTCTGGGACAGGCCTCTTCCGGGGTAGTTCGGAGACCACCAGGCCCTCTGGGGCCACCCATCCTCCTTCCTCCAAAGACCTAAGCACGGCCTCTACGAGGTCCTCCCTGTATGGGGGGTCTAAGAAGATCAGCTCGAAGGGCCTCCCCCGGCTCCGGAGGAACCTGAGCACATCCTCCCGTCGCACCAGGGCCCTCCCTTCCACTCCTAAGAGGGCCAGGTTCTCCCTGAGGACCTTCAAGGCCTTCGGGTCCCGCTCTACGAACCATACCTCCTCCGCCCCCCGACTCAGCGCCTCGATCCCCACCCCTCCGGCCCCTGCGAACAGGTCCAGCACCCTGGCTCCTCGGATCAGGTCCCCGAGGACATCGAAGAGGGCCTTCTTCACTACCCCCTTGGTGGGGCGGGTGCCCCTATTGGGAGTTCGTATGCGCCGTCCCCTCGCCGTACCCCCTAATATCCGCATCTTATCCCCCAGAAAGTTCTCCGCTCCGATACTTTTTAGGAGCCCTATGAGTTAGCGAAGGAGCGAAGGCCCGGACATGTTCCAGGAGCTCCCATACCCGCAGAGGGGAGAAGGCCACCCCCTGTAGGGAGAGTTCCCCAGAGGAAGTGAGGACCACCGATGTGATCCAGGTGCAGGGAGGAAGTGCACTGGAGAGGTCCTTCAACAGGCCCACCGGCACCCTCGGATAGGCCACCTCGACGGGGGAGGAAGCCTCCTGGACCTCCGGGTCGGGATGGGGCCTGTGCAGAAGCGCCCATTGCCAGATCTCCCACCCGGCCAAAAGGACGACCGCAAATGCACCGAAATATCCAGCGGCGCCCCCTCTTGCCTCGGACCTTGGGCAGCAGATTAACTACGGTCACTTCCCCTCCACCTCCACGAACGGTCGGATCTGCTCCAAGGTCTTCGGCCCTATCCCTCGGACTTCCAGCAGCTCGTCCACCGAGCGAAATGGTCCGTTCTCCCTACGGTAGGAGACTATCCTGCGGGCCAGCTCCGGCCCGATCCGGGGGAGGCCTTCCAACTCCTCCTCGGTGGCCCGGTTAAGGTCCAGCCTGACCAAGGGAGCCTCTCGGGAGACCGTATCCGCGGGTGGGGGCTCAACAACCCGGATCACACGGAAGTCCTCAAGGGCCCCAGGATGTCGCTTCCGATATAAAGAGACGGCGGACCCCACCAAGAAAGCAAGGGCTAAACTGAGGGCTACAAGCTGCTCTTTCCTGTTCAGGAACATAGCCGAAGGTCCAGAGGACATACTAATCCAGTCTTATCTCAGCCCATATCCTGACCTCCCGCACCTTCCTGGTGGTGCCCAATATCCGGTCCTTCCGGTCCCCCACCTCCACCTTGGCACCCCCTGTGATCTTCCGGCTGAACCGGTAGCTGGCCTCTGGGGAGACCGACCAGGAGACCTCATCCCGTCTGGGGACAGGGCCAACTCCCCGGTAGGTGTGTCTGTAGTTCACTTCTAAAGATAAGTCTATATAACTTCTCAATTTTAACTCCTTCCAGGGCAGTATCCGGACGCGCCCCTTGGGCTCCAAGCGGTACCGGCCTGAAAGCCTCAGCTCCTCCTCTCTCTCTTCGGTGGCCCGGTCGGTGCGGCGGTCCTCCTCCCGGAAGTGCTTTACGTTAAGTCGAAGGGTGGTCTGCATTCCAGACTTCCATTGGGCGTTCCAGGAGAGGAGGGGACGGAAGAGATGTCCATACGACCTCGAGAGAGGTCCTTCGGCTGCCTCCCTCCGGGAGACCTTGCGCTCGTAAGAGAGCGAGATGCCGGAACTCCGCAGCGCCCCACCGAAAAGGGGCATTCCGTTCCACTGAAGGGAGAGACCTGGAGCTGTCCAGCTCCAGGTCTTTATCGTGCTGCTTGCGCTCTCCTCGAGCTTTCGCTCCATCCTGTATTTGGGCTTTGCGCTGATGCGTAGCGGTAGCTGGAGCGTGGTGGAAAGCTCTATCCGGTCCAAGGAGGACCGGGACTCACGTCGGGAGGAGGTCTTCACCCGGGCCAGGTCTTTGGTCCTCCCTCGGAACCCCAACTGGTACCCCAAGGAGGGCCTCCCTACGACCCCCGGCAGGGAGGCCCTCAGGGTGTGTGAGAGCGTGCCCGTGACCTTGCCCAGGGCACCGGCCAGTCGGGGGGAAAGTGGCCGAAGCAACGAGGGCACCTCCAAGGACCAGTGAGCGGAAAGCCTCAGTTCCCGGGAGAGGTCCCTCCCTTTCTCTTTACGGTACCGGGGGTCGAGCCTTTCGGAGTAGGACACTTCGTAATCGTACCGTTGGGACAACCACCGCAGGGCCTTCGGGTTCCATCGGAGCGACGCGCTCTGGGATCGTTCTATCTCCAACCCGAACTTCCCTCTCCAGAGATCCCCTTCCCCGAGGTCCCACTTTCGGCCGAACCTGTATCCCAACTCGAGCGATTCGAGGGGGCGGAGCCTCGCCTGGTACCCCTCCTCGAGGTCGAAAGTGGCCTTCTGGGTTGTATCCCTCGCAGAGGCGGCGAAGTACTCCTGTTCCTGTCTTCGCATCCGCAGCTCCGCAGATATCTTGGTAGGGAGGTAGTACACCGAAGTCCTCATCCCAAGCCACTTCAGGGGCTGGAAACCCCTACGCCCTGGGGTCAATTCGTACTTCAGGGAGCCGTAGTACGAAAGCCTCCGATCCAAGGGTCTCTGAGGGGAACGCCCCTGGGTTCTGGAATAAGAGGCTCTTATGTGCACCTTGCCCAGCGTGAGGGCCAGAAGAGTCGGGGCCTTTCTAGGCCGCATCTGGAAGGAGAGGTTGACCGTCCTCCCACGGTTGTAGCTCTGCTCCCGCCGGCGCCCCTCCTCGGGTAGCACGATGTCTGAACCTGGCTGGAATTTCGGCAGGCGGACGCGCTCCCGGAGGGTGATCCCTATAGGCAGGGAGACGCCCCAGCCTTCGGGGAAGAGCTTTCCCAACTGTAAGTCCCACCGCAAGGAGTACGATCGGTCTTCGCTTCCCCCAGGCCCTTTCTCCCCGAAGCCCCTGAAATCTTCCCCCCGTCCGGTGTACTCTCCCTGCACCCGTAACACCTCCCCCACCCCGGCCTGGAGGGAGGCCCTAAGGGCGGTCCCGGGCTCCCGGCGGACGTCGTCCAAGCGCAGCTCGTCGAACCACACCTCCCCCGAGAAGGCCTGGCCCCCGAAGTTATACACTCCCAGACTCATCCACCGCACCGATGAAAGCGACGGCGTCCCCCGCACCCCTAAGGCGTCCCGGAAGAGGAAGCTTAAGGTGTCCTGAAGGGCCTGATATTTCAACTGAGTGAGGTCCTCCAAGGGGACTCGCAGTTCCCTCCAGCCAGGTGCGATGGGTAGCTGGGCCTCATAGTAGTTGGAGGAGTCGGCGCCGAATCGCAAGAAGGCGGCCAGCGAGTCCCCCTCCGAAACCTCCTCCCCTCCGTATACCCAGAGCTTCATAGTCCGGTATCCAGTATAGTCCTCCGCCCCCCTCAGGACCCTGTACACCCCCATCCGGCCCCCGGGGGGCAACTTCTGGAACTGGAGCACCAAGGATTGCTCCCTTTTAGGCACGCCTGTGATCTGATCGACCTCCACGGGGAGTCCCGGAGGGGAACGGTAGTCCTCGTTCTCGTCCGTGTTCTTGACCGATACCCTGACCTCTCCCTCCCCCGGGAGCTTGAGCCAGCGGTTGCCCACCACCTCAATTTGGGCTATCTCCACCTTGGCCAGCCCCATGACCCCGTCTATCCATATCCTGGCGAACTCCACCCTGGTGGAGTCCGGTTTCCCTTCCCTATCAGCTCCCTCCCACAGAGGTATCCTCAGGAGCCTCCAGCCGTTGTGTTCCGTGCCCTCCACTTCGTAAACATCGTCCGAGAGGTCTATGGCGTATGCGTAGTAATCGTTCCACTCATCTAAGTACCCGTTCCTGTTGATGTCCTCGGTGTCGGGCTGGCCCAGCCGGTCCGGGTCGTCCTTGTTCCCTTCAGTGCCGTTTATGCGGGAATAGTCCCGTGGGCCCCTGTATTTCCAATCGTCCCAACTGGCAGGTTCGCCGGGATCGCGGACGCCGTTGCCGTCCAGATCCCAGAAGTCGTAAGGCACTCCATGGGGGATGCCGTCCTCGATCACCACATGGGCCGGCTCCTGTGGATCGGGCCACTCTGACTCTGGTGGGTCCGGACCGGCCATACCATCCATGCCGATGTCCTCATCGAGGTCCAGGATCCTATTTCGGATCCCGTTGCGTTCTTTGTCCTCGGTGTCCAGCCTCCCGTTGGGGATCACGTCCTCGCTTATTGCCCCCAGGTCCACGTGGAGTATCCCCTCGCCTCCCCGCACCCATATCTCCAAGAACTCCCTCCGGGAGAAGTCCTCCCCGCCGCCGGGAAGCGCCCGCATCACCCCTCCCCAAGAAGCCGGGTTTCCTTCCCTGGGAGTGAATTCCAACACCAACACGTTCGTCCTGTCCTCCATCGGGGAGACCCGGCGGTTGGGCCATATATCCGTTATGCGCACCCGGTCGTAAGGGTTATACCATATCAAGCGTCCCCTGTACTCTTCACCCCTGCCCACAGGGCCGCTCGCCAAGGTCCATATCCCCCTTCCGACCCCTAAGGAGGTGGATTCTCTTATCCCCTCGAAGTCGTCTATATACCCGATCCCACGAGTGTTGGGGTTCGGGAAACTCCGGGCCACCTCGGCCGAGAGTTTCACCTGGGAGCGTCCCTTTCCCCTGGAGAGCCACCCGCCCAGAGCCGAAAGCCATCCAGGCTCCCATCTTACGTTGGCGTTCACGTCCCAGAGCAGGTTTCGGGAGGGCTCGGAGCCCACCTTCACCCTCCTCTCCGGCTTACGTTCCCCTCTGTACAACAGACTCATCCCCAAAAGCCCCCGCTCGCCCCAGAACCTGTACTCCCCCCTGAGGCCCAGCAGATGTTTCTGCTGAAGCGAGAAGAACGGAGCATACTGATACCTGATCTCTAAGTCCGAGGAGGGGCTGGAGACCTCGTCGGCGGCCCCTGTGAAGACGATTTCCCCGGTGGAATAGTTGATCTCGTAGTCCACCCCCTTCTTCAAGGGCACACCGTTTAAGCGCACCACTTCCGTTCCCTCTAAGACGTTTGGTCCTAAGTTGAACTTTGTTTTACGGTTCTGGTACGAGACCTCTAAGAAGTACTTGCTAGCCTCCATCCGGGTCCTGCTGTCCCGGGAGTTGTACAGTTGGGGAAGGCGTTCTGCTATCCTGTTGGAATCCGAGTCGAAGGGCCTCAGGTCGGGGAAGATGAGCTCCCCTCGCTCGAAATCTATGTACTCCGGATCGACCAGCCCATCCGGAGGGGTGTCCAGCCCCTCCTCCCCGTGTCGGTCCAGGCCCAAAAGCCGCACATAGGGCACCCCATCCTCCGCCTCCTGGGGCTGCCCACCTGGCACCTCTTTGAGGATCCTAAGTTCGAACCCATCCCGATTGATCCCTTTGGTGCCCAAATAGTACACGTTACGCCAGATGTAGTTCCAGGTGGGGTAGTCGGGGCGGGAGTTCCGGGGTTTGATGAGCTTAAGGCGGAGTTCCTCATCCGAGTCGTCCCCCACCAGTTCCCCACCGGCGGTCCGGAAGACGACCGCCAACACCTGGTCGCTCCTGACAGATCGCTTGAGCACAATGTACCCCAGAGCCCTATCCACGAAGTACTCGGTGGGGTCCAGGGGATGGAAGTACCCCCTTTCCCCGTATCCGGGCTTGGTGGAGTCGGGACGGTCCGGGTCGTAGAACGCCCACCCAGTCCTGGCAATCTCGTTGTTCGTGGGGTCCCCGTCGTCTAAATACACGGTGAGCGCCACCACCGAATCCGCCGGGTTGTATCCCACTACGTTTCCCGGCCTCCGGAGCGTCTGCCAGCGCTCCTGATACCTGTCGTCTAAGAAGAAGTACAGGTTCTCCTCATACTCGTAGTCCCGGATCTGGACCTTCCCCTTCTCCGCCATCCCACGAAAGGTCTTGGAGGCCGTAGCCCCCTTCTCCTGGCTGGCGATGATCGTAAAGTCCACCGGTCCAAGTTTCCCCTGGGCCCGTACGCCGAACAATCCCTTATGCTGCGCGCTCACACCTGCAAAATAGGTCCCGGGAAGCGACAGGGCCGTGTTCCCAGCCTCCACCTTCTGCACGATTCTATCCTCGTCCCCGTCGTACCAAAGCTTCAGCGTATTCTCCCATTCCGTCATACGCTGGCTATCCCTATCCATCTGGATGTGGACCCGCTCCCCCACCGTGCCTTTAACTGTAAACCGGTAGTTCTGCTCCATCGTGAGGCTGGGGAACTTAGATGGCCGGTGGGTGGCCGTGGCCACCTCCCCTTCCGTCCATTCGCTCCGACCGCCGAACGATATCTTCTGCACCCCGGTCACAGATATCCGGCTCCCCTGGCCCAAGAACCGCTCCACCACCTTCGGGAACCGGACCGGGAGCTCTATCTCGAGATCGCGGCCCCGCTTCTCGGGGTTTCCCTTTGGTACCCGGTCCCTATAGTTATACCACTCCCTGCGGAGTACATGCCGAAACTGGGCCTCTAGGTAGACGTCCAGTTCCACCTCCACCGGAGACCAGAGGTCATCCTGCCTCCGGGACACCCGCACCACCTTCCGCTCGAAGTCCGGGACCACCTCAAGTTCGCAGAAACCTTTCTCCTCTCGGAGGAGCGGAAGGAAAAAGGAGGAAACAAGCCTCCAGAGGCCCTCTGCATCTTCCCGCGCTATGCCGAGGAAGGCCTCTCCGTAGGAGAGGGCGGGAAAACCCAGGGCCATCAGAAGGAGAAGTCCGAAGTTCATATGCATCCCAGGTCACCTCAACACCTATTATAGGCATTCCTCCTTTCTATATGCCCTGGAAAGTCTTCGATACTTCTTGGTGAGTACGGCACATATCATTTGGGCATCCCGAAGAGCTGGGCCAGCCGTGCCCGGAGCCGGGCCGGGGTCAGGCCCACGTCCAGGACCCTTTCGGCCGCCAACGAGATCGCTTGGGTCTCTTCCGAGACCACCACCACCGCAGCGTCCGACACCTCGGAAAGCCCCAGAGCCGCACGGTGGCGGGTCCCGAGGGATGGGTCTATGTTGGGGTTCTCCGAAAGGGGCAGGATGCACTTGGCCGCCTCCACGATCACGTCCTGGATTACGACCGCACCGTCGTGCAGGGGGGACCGGGGGGTGAATATGGACACTAAAAGGGGGGCCGAGACCTCCGCCCTCACCGGAATCCCCGTCTCGATTACCGGGGCCAGGCCGGTGTTGCGGGCGAGGACGATAAGGGCGCCGTACCCCCGTTCGGAAAGGGTGCTTGCAGCCTTCACCACCTCGTCTAATACCCTATTGCGGCCTCCCCGGTAGAACATCCGGACCAGCCGGTTCTGGCCCAGGTGCAGCAACACACGTCTAAGCTCCGGCTGGAAGAGAATCACGAAGGCTATAACCCAAACCGTCTGCACCTTCGCCACCAGCCAGGAGAGGGCTTCCATCCGCACCAACTGCGCTACGGTAGAGGCTACCAACAAGAACAACAGCCCTACCAACATCTGGGCGGCGTATGTGCCCCGCATTATGGTGAATAGGTAATAGAAGATGAAAGCTACTAAGGCTATGTCCAAAAGGTCCAACAATCCTATCGACATGAAGCCGAGGCGAAATAGTTCCATCTATATGCCTCCCCCCTTTGGCGATGGTCCGTTTGTCTATCCCCCGGTGAACGCTATCTTCTTTCCGTAGAGCCTCCTGTACTTCACAATGTCGTTGCCCGCTGCCACTTCTACAGGAGTACAGCAGTTTATCCCCACCTCTATCCAAAGCGGGATCAGCTCTCCGATGTACCCATCGGAATCCAGCGAGACTATGGGGCACCCGCTCTCCTTGATCGCCGGACCCACCTTCTGTACGCCGGGAACAGGAACTTCCTTACCATATCCGGGGAGATCATACTGTGGTTTTTGCAGGTCATATCCTCGGAGATCGTCACACAGTCCAACTCCACCCGTTCCAATATCGGCTCTAAGGTCCGGTACACGAACTCGGTCCAGAAGTCCACCATCTCCGAGACGAACTCCAGGGCGTCCATCATCATACACAGTCCCTCAAACCCCAGCCACTCCCTCAACTGCCAGAACGGGCCGTGAAACCCCAGCTCTACCACTCCTCGAAGTCCTCCGGGAGCCTGCTCGGAGTCGTATCGTTTCTTCATCTCCTTCCAGTCCTTACGGGTCTCCACGGGGAACTTGTACCACTTTCTGGTCACGAAGTCCTTTGCGGAGCGCAGGTAGCTGAACTCGTACCGGTCCGAGACCTCCACGATCGCCCCTCCTTCCGGGTTCTCCTCCAGCTTCACCCCTCGACCCCCCAGAACCTCCTACATCCCTCCCCGACACCTACGGCCTCGGCAGGAAGCTCATCTGTCTGTATGAGATGGCCTAGCTTATCCCGCTTGGTTTCCAAGTATCTCATATTGTAAGGGTTGGGGGGGACCTCTATCGGCACCCGTTCCACAATCTCCAGTCCATACCCCTCAAGTCCCACCCTCTTGGCTGGATTGTTGGTTATAAGCCTTATCTTGCGCACCCCAAGGTCCGCCAAGATCTGCGCTCCTATCCCGTAATCCCTCAGGTCCGGGGGGAAACCTAAAAGAAGGTTGGCCTCCACGGTATCGTAACCTTCGTCTTGGAGCCTATACGCTCTGATTTTGTTCGGAAGCCCTATCCCTCTTCCCTCCTGTCGCATGTATAGCAATACCCCCCTGCCCTCTCGCTCTATCATACACATAGCCCGCTCGAGCTGGTCTCCGCAGTCGCACCTCTTGGAATGGAAAACGTCCCCGGTCAGGCACTCCGAGTGCACCCGCACCAACACCGGGTTCCCGTCGGCGATGTCCCCTTTGATCAGCGCCAGGTGGTGGTGTTCGTCCACATCGCTCTCGTACAGGTACAACCGAAAGTGGCCGTATCTCGTGGGGAAGTCCACCTCCACCACCCTGTGCACCAGCTTTTCCTTCTTCCAACGGTAAGCTATGAGGTCTCGGATGGTGATGATCTTCAGCCCGAACTCCTCGGCGATCTCCCGAAGCCGGGGAAGACGGGCCATGGTCCCGTCCTCATCCATGATCTCGCAGAGCACCCCTGCCGGGAAGAGCCCGGCAAGCCTGGCCAGGTCCACAGCTGCCTCGGTGTGCCCCGCCCTCCGGAGCACCCCACCGGCCCTGGCCTTCAGGGGAAAGACATGCCCTGGACGGGCGAAGTCCTCCGGCTTCGCATCTGGACTGGCGAACTTCCGTATGGTAAGGGCTCTGTCGTACGCCGAGATACCCGTTGTGGTCCCTTCTTTCGCATCTATGCTCACTGTAAACGGCGTGCCCATAAGGGCTGTGTTTCGCTCCACCATCATGTCCAGTTCGAGCCACTCTATGTGTTCGGGAGGGGCGGCCACGCATATCAGCCCCCTCCCGTATTTAGCCATGAAGTTCACAGCTTCGGGGGTGACCTTCTCGGCCGCCATCACGAAATCGCCCTCGTTCTCCCAGTCCTCGTCGTCCACCACGACCACCATACGCCCTTTCCGAAAATCCTCTATAGCCTCCTCTATACGGGCGAACATTTCCCCTTTCCTCCCTATCTATTTCCTTCCTCGGGAGCCTCTACAGGCGCCCTGGGGAGCGGCAAAGCGGAGGCTGGGGCGGTCTCCTTGCTCCTGCGCTCCAGTTCCCTCTGGAGGGCGCTACGCCGCTCCGGACTGGTGGTGGGCGAGAAAGATGTGTAGAGGATGCAGCTCAGCATAAATGCGATCGCCAGCACGATCGTGGCCTTAGTGAGGAACGTCGCCGTCCCCCTCACCCCGAACATCGTCCCCATACTCCCCCCACCGAAGGTGCCCGCCAGACCTCCCCCCCGGCTGGACTGGAGCAGTATAGCTATCACCAAAAAGGCCGCTATCAGGACATGAAGAGAGGATAAAAGGATCTGCATACTCCCACCTCCTTAATTATAACATAAATAAAATCTTGCAATTACCTCATCGTTTTATTTATTTTAAGGGCTGCCCAGATGATCTGGGCGAACGAATCCGCCTTTAGCGATGCTCCCCCTACCAGGCCTCCGTCTATGTCCGGCTGGACGAAGAGGTCCTGCGCGTTCTCGGGCTTAATGCTCCCCCCGTACTGAATGCGCACGGACCGAGCTACATCCTCCCCGAAGAGCTCCTCTAGCCTCCCCCGGATGAAGGCCTGGACCTCTTGGGCCTGTTCCGGTTTGGCCGTAAGGCCGGTGCCTATAGCCCAAACCGGCTCGTACG
>DTXA01000160.1 GCA_012962735.1 Candidatus Latescibacterota bacterium | reverse complement strand
GGGATATATCTCCATCCTGATGATCCTTCCGGGATAGACCTCGACGGGGATGGAGGTGGAGAGCTTCCCGTAATTGATCTTGATCTCGCCCGTTCCCGATCTGCCGGCGAGGAAGAGGCCCCCTTCAACCTTTCCCAGATCGGGAGGATGGAGGGAGATCGTCAGCTCGGTTGGGTCGAGCTTCAATTCGTTTCCGAACCTGTCGAAGATCAGGATCAACATCGGCGTTCGATCGCCCGATGAGGAGCGGATGAGCCTGGGGATAACGGATATCCGATGGGGATCGCCCGGGATGACCTTCACCTTGACCTTTCCGACGACGGGTCTGCCGTCGGCTCCCGGACGCATCGCAACCGCTCCTACCCACCCCTCTCTCCCTTGAGGCTCAACGCATTTCGTGGCCACCAGCTCGCCCCTCTCCAGCATCAAGCCCACCCCGTTCGATGAGAACCATCCGACGGGCACGTCCAGCCTCATCCCCTCATCATCCATAACTTCGGCCTCGAAGGAGAGCCTCTCGCCGGCCCGTATCAGGAGGGGCTGGGGCGAGGAGGGGTGGATCCGCACTACGGAAGGGGATCTCGGCCTGTAGATCAGATATCCTACGCTCGGAAACCTCGTCGAGCGGGTAGAGCCCGAATCATCGGGCAGATCCCTCGCCTCAACGGCATATCTCACGCCACCCGATAGCGCCAACTCGGCACGGAAGAGGCCGTCAACACCGGTCATTCGAATCGTTCCCACTCCCTCGACGATCAGGTTTACCTCGCCGACCCCCCTGTTATCCGAGACGAGGGCCTCGAACTCGATTTTCCCCTTCGCCTCAAACGCCCTGAGATCGGATACGCTGGGCGGAGTTGTGTCGGCAAATCCGATCTGAACTCGATCGCTTGAGCCGATGTTTCCGGACCGATCCCTCGCGAAAGCCCTCAAAAAGAGGGGCGGATGTGCCTCTGAGGGGGGAAGGCGGAAGAGGAAGGATGTGGGGGTGTGGGAGTATGGGGGTATAGGGGTGGAGGAGGTCGGCTCGCCCCTGTCGATCTCAAGCCATACGGAGTCGAGGGAGTCGTTCTCGTCCACCTCCGCTTCCACCTCCACCGGCATGCCCCATTCGGCCGATGTGGGGGCTTGAAGTGAAAGTTCGGGCGGTTTCGTGTCCTCAACCTCGATCTCGCCCTCCCTTATGGCCGAGCTCCCGCCGCCCCCGATAAGCTCCGCCTTCCAGCTCCACCTTCCGATTCGGGGAAGCGAAGGCTTCCAGGAGATCCTCCCCTCCTCCATGAGATCCGGATGAAAGGAGAGGCGGGTCTCGCCCAAGCTGAAGGAGAGGAGAGCCGAGACGGGGGTTTCGCCGGAGACATGAAGGACGATCCTGAACGGAGAGCCCGCCTCGACCTTCGCGGGGATCTGAGCCGATTCGACGCGGATCTGAGCCGGGGGGACCGTCACGTCGAAATGGGTGACGTCCTTAAGTTCGCCGTATATTCCCCCTTCCATCGAGGTCTCGACCGTATACTCCCCCCCGATCGCCGTTTTGGGTAGGGAGAAGGTGAAGCGGAAGAACCTGTCCGATACGGGGTCGTTGACGATCTCATATCTGTTGTCGGCGATGACCCTTCCCTCAGGGTCTCGGACGACGGCGTAGGGGAAGATGAGGCGTGCGCTTGAAAAGTCAAACGCCCTTGTCATCCGGTTCCCCCTCGTGTCGGCGATCCGAAAGGTCAGGGTCACCTGATCTCCGGGACGGTATGTCCTTTTCCCCGTCTCCACCTTCAGCTTGAAGGATTCCTTTCCCGTGTTTCCCATCCGATACTCGCCCGGCTTCAATCTCCTTTCAGGGGGTTGGATCTCATAGGCGTATGACTCGCCGTTGTGGGTGACGACGTAGCTGAGGCTGATCCTATACCTCTGCCCGGCCGAGAGGGTTACGGGGATCTGAGGGGTTATCAGGGCGTAGACCTTCGTATATGCGGCGTCATATCCCACCGTCTCCTCGATCGCCTGGACGATCTCATAGGTGTGATCGGTCTCCAAGACCTCGTATATGGCCGGGAAGCTGCCCGGGGGGATGTCGAAGCGAACCTCGGCCGTGGTCTGGGGGGATGGGGAGAATCGAAGGGTCATCCTCTCGCCTTTGACCTCCACGGCGGGTCGGACGAGGTAGAGGTAATGGAAGGAGCTCGCCAGAACCACGTTATAAGTTCCCGTGGAGATGAGACAGCGGAGCTTTCCGTCGTTTCCCACAAAGCCGACGTTTCCCCTAGCCCGTTTACACGGCCTGAAGAAGATCTCCGAGGCATCGGCCGGTGAACCCGATTCGGTGAAGGCCTCCACGATCACCTCCGTCGCCTCCGCCGCCGAGAGGGTCAGATCGGCCGCCCCGCCCTCCAGTTGAACTCGATCGAGAAGGGCGAAGCGGTGGGCGTCGCGATTGGAAAAGGCGAAGACGGTATACGTTCCGGAGGGCAGCTCCAGCTTGATCGAGCCATTCCGGGAGGTCTCAAACCCGACCACGCCGTCGGATCGGGGTTTAGGTGGTTTGATCGGCTCGATGTCGTCGTCGGGTGAGGGCGTTCCGGGGAAGATCTGCACCAGAGCACCCGCCGCCGGCTCCCCCGATTCCGTCAGCACGGACACCCTGAGCTCGGTTGAGAGGGAGGGTGGCACAAGGAGAAGCAGGAGCGTGATCGCTAACGGAACGATGCCGTAGATGTGGGCTTTCATCATGATCAATCCATCACGTGTCTATCCCACGACAAACCATTTCCAACCCCTTGAGGGTGAAACCCTCTATCTTTCAGTCCTCCTCGTTATGCAACCGTTCGGCTATTTTCCTCTCATATCCCTGATCTTCCGGCTTATACCATCCTCCTTTGACGCCTTCCGGCAGGTATCTCTGTTCGACCCTGTGGCCGGGGTAATCGTGTGGGTATTTGTATCCTTTCCCGTGACCTAGGGCTCGGCCGTCGCGGGAGGGGTCTTTGAGGTGATCGGGCACTTCCTTAGCCCCATGTTCCTCGATCTCCTTGAGGGCTTTGAAGTATGCCCCGACGCTGTTGGATTTCGGGGCTGTGGCCAGATAGATCGTGGCTTCTGCGAGGTGATACTGTGCCTCTGGCAGTCCCACCCATTCGAGCGCCCTGGCGCAGGCCGATGTGATCACGATCGCCATCGGATCGGCCAGCCCTATATCCTCGGCGGCGAGGATGAGCAGTCTTCGCATGATGAACTTCGGGTCCTCCCCCGCGTGGATCATCTTGGCCAGCCAGTATAGGGAGGCGTCCGGATCGGAACCCCTCACGCTCTTTATGAAGGCCGAGATCGTGTCATAATGTTCGTCCGCCCCCTTATCATATCTGATCATCCGCCTTTGGATGGAGTGCTGCGCTATCTCCATGTCTATCCTTATCAGGCCGTCCGGGCCGGGTGGGGTGGATTCCACCGCCAGCTCGAGGGCGTTGAGAGCGCAACGTGCATCGCCGTTCGAGACCTCAGCCCAGAACTCCAACACCCCCTCCCCGATCTCCACCTTCCGATTACCGTATCCTCTGACCGGTTCCTTCAGAGCACGACGCATCAGAAGGATCAGATCCTCCTTTGAAAGCGGTTTGAACTGTAAGACGCGGGCTCGGCTGAGCAGGGGTGGGATCACCTCGAAGAACGGGTTTTCGGTCGTAGCCCCGATGAGCACGATCGTGCCGTCCTCCACATGCGGCAGCAGTGCGTCCTGTTGAGCCTTGTTCCAACGGTGGATCTCGTCCACCAACAGTATCGTCTTCCGTCCCGATCCCCTTCGGCGTTTCTGCGCCTCGGAGATGATCCTGCGAAGATCGTTCACCCCTGCGAGCACGGCGCTCAGCCTTTCAAAATGCCCTTTTGAGCGGTTGGCGATGACGGATGCGAGGCTCGTCTTCCCCGTTCCGGGAGGCCCCCAGAGGATCAGGCTCGAATACAGCCTATCCAGCTCTATCGCACGTCTGAGGGGTTTTCCCGGGCCGAGGATGTGCTCCTGGCCGACGAACTCCTCCAAGTCCTTGGGTCTCATCCTCAGCGCAAGCGGCCTTCTCTCCTCC
>DTXA01000159.1 GCA_012962735.1 Candidatus Latescibacterota bacterium | reverse complement strand
GGGTGTACATGGTCAAGGTGGAGGTGGAAGGCAGGATTTGGGTGCGCAGGGTGGCCCTCGTGCGTTGAGGCTTCGGTCAGGCTTTCAACTTCCCGTCGACGAGTTCGCCTGCCCGTCCGGAGTTATGTCCACACGAAGTAGTCAAGCCGCCTTCTCGGGTATATACTGGGTTGTAGATGTTATCATCTATTTCGGTCCTGTCAGGTTCGTCGATGGCTTGCCACATCACTCCTCTGGGATTTCTCGCTCTCGAAGCATATCCCATGCATGTTGTGAAGGTTCTATACCCCCCTTACGTCTTGCGGTGCCTCCCCACCCACCCCCCCCGCTCCTTACGTTCCTTGAAGGTCTTCTCCACCCTATGCCGGGCCATCTCTTCTAAGGCCCTTCCTCGCTCCTCTTCGCACTTAGCCAGTCGCTCCTGAGCATAATGCACGTAATTGGGGCTGATCTCTATACCCAAGAAATCCATATCCAAAAGCTTCGCAGCTACCAAAGTCGTCCCAGAGCCAGCATACGGGTCTATAACTATCCCCTTATGCTCGTCCATCACAGAAAAGATACACCTCACAGGAAGTTCCAGGGGGAAAGGGGCCGGATGGGGGACCTCCCTCTCCGGGGGAATCTCCCATACCGAGGTCAAAAGGGCATGTCTGGAGGCCAACTCCTCACCGATCAGATTTCCGTTTTTGGGCTTGTAAAGCCAGTAGATCCTCTCATCCACCTGCCAAAACCTCCACCCCCGGATGTTGGCAGCTATCTTCCGGTTCCATATTATCTCCTGGCGCACGGTCCACAGGGTTTTAGAAATCCAAGAGTATGGGTGCAATAGGACTCCTCGCTTCCACCTGAGTTTGTGGTTATAGAAGAACGCCCCCCCCGGCTTGATGACCCGGTAAAGCTCGTTCAGAACGGCGATCTGTTCTTTTTGGTATTCTTCCTCATCCTTACTATCCGACGCCCCCCGATAGACCACCTTGTCCACCAGCCATCCTTTATCTCTCTCTCCTTTGTTGTACGGCGGGGAGGTAACGCCCACATCGAAGGAATCATCTGGAAGGGTCCTCAAGATCTCCAAAGCGTCGCCGAGCACGACCCGGTTTAGGCGGAGGCTTACACCCATCCCCTGTACACCCCCTTCAGCGTTTTAAGCTCAAAATAGGGAAAGCTGGGATGAAGTCCTGCGTCTGCGTGGGCCGGGGGACTCATGGACCACCAGGTCCTTGGGAAGCTCTTCTAAGAACCGGGAGGGGGGAAGCTCAACCCTCCGGCCCCACACAGTGCGGCTTCTGGCAGCCGAGAGCACCAGTTCCTCCTTCGCCC
>DTXA01000158.1 GCA_012962735.1 Candidatus Latescibacterota bacterium | reverse complement strand
CGAGGTGTATGGCTGTGGGGGGAACATGCGGCCGGAGTATTATGCGGACCTTGTGCGACAATACTCCGTCTTTATCAAAACCGCCTTTCCAGATGTGAAGCTCGTGGCCGTGGGCTATACGACCGAGTGGAACCGAAGGCTTTTAGCCAACTTAATGGAAAGACCCTGTCGGGGTCGGGTGGACATGCTTTCCCTGCACCAGTACACTGGGGGGAAAGAAGATGTCTTCGACGAGGAGGACTACAGGGGATATTTCGGGAGCAGGGCCTGGAAGGAGCGGCAGATATTGGAGGCTTGGGGGTTGCTGACGGCCTTCTCCCCGGAGGGGAACGTCAAAATCGTCGTGGACGAGTGGGGTATATGGTACGACGCCGCCCGGAAAGAGAACCACCTTTTCCAGCGGGGACATATAAAGGACGCTTTGCTGGCAGCCTCGGACCTTCACCTTTACCTGCGCCATTGCGACAAAATTGCCATGGCCAACATAGCCCAGACGGTCAACGTGCTTCATTCTGTAGTGCTGGCCGAAGGCCCTAAGGCTGAGCCTACCCCCACGTACTTCGTCTTCAAGATGCTCAAGGAGCACAAGAGAGGCCGACTTCTCACCCTCATCTCCGACGACGCAAAGGCATGGCCGGCGAGGGATCCGAGGGAGGGCAAGGAATACCCATATCCCCTGCCGGACACAGTTGCCACCGTAGGGGAAAACGGCATCGTAGTGTCCCTGCTCAACCCTTCCGAGGAGAAGATGTCCGTGGAGCTTTCGGTGGTCGGCCAGGAGATAGGCTCCGCCGATGCCTGGGCGCTCACGGGACAGGACCCCCAGGCGGAGGAGGTCGATGTAGGCCCCGTAGAAGTGGCCTTGGAGGCTGAGGGGGCGTGCTTGAGACTTTCCCCTTTTTCGTTGACAGTGGTGAAGCTCGGGTGAGAGGGGAATATAGCCTGTGGCGACCGCCGGCGAAGCTCAGAGTTAAGGTAAGGGAGGGGAGGTGAAGTCAACAGTTGGAGTAGGGGTCATCGGGTTCGGTAAGGTGGGTTCGGAGGTGGTGCGACTGTTGGTGGAGGGGATAGAGGGGACGGGCTTTCGGTTGGAATTGCGCAGGGTGGCTGATCTGGACATCACCACCCCTCGGGGTGTGGAGGTCCCCCGGAGGGCCTTGACTACAAGGGCCGAGGAGGTGGTAGGGGCGGAGGATGTGGACATAGTTGTGGAGTTGATAGGGGGTATAGAGCCTGCAAGGTCCTTCCTCTTGGAGGCCATCCAGCGGGGGAAGGATGTGGTCACGGCCAACAAGGCCCTCTTGGCTCAGTGCGGGGACGAATTGTTCCAAGCTGCCTGGGAGCGGATGGTGGACGTGGGCTTCGAAGCCAGCGTGGGGGGAGGGATTCCCCTTATCCGTGCCATCCGGGAGGGCTTGGCTGAGGAACGGATAGAGCGGCTATACGGCATACTCAACGGCACGACGAACTATATCCTGACCCGCATGGAGGAGGACGGCCTTTCGTTCGAGAAAGCCCTACGGGAGGCCCAAGAGGCGGGATATGCGGAAGCGGACCCAAGCTTGGACGTCAGCGGCCGCGATACGCTCCAGAAGCTGGTGGTGCTTCTGAGGGTCGCCTTCGGGATGTCGGTGGCCCTGGAGGAGGTGTTCTGCGAGGGCATCGAGCGGATTACCCCCCAAGACTTAGAGTACGCCGAGGAATTCGGATATAAGGTGAAGCTGCTGGCCGTCGCCCACCGCGTCGGGGAACGGGTGGAGGCCAGAGTACATCCTGCTCTAGTACCACAGAGGGCTATGTTGGCCAACGTCCGGGAGGAGTTCAACGCCCTGGAACTTGTGGGCAAGGGGGTGGGCCATCAGCTGTTTTACGGTAAGGGAGCGGGGGGAAGGCCCACGGCCCGCGCGGTTGTGGCGGACGTCGTGGCCTTGGCCGGAAGGCGGCTTTCCGGAGCGACTCCCAGGGTCAGGAGTCTACTGAAAAATTCCGGGCTGAAACTTCTCCCTATGAAGGATGTGATCTTGCCGTACTACTTCCGTTTTTTAGCCTTAGATCGGCCAGGTGTCCTTGCCCAGATATCCCGGGTGTTGGCGGAAGAGGGCATAAGCATATCCTCTGTCATCCAGAAGGGAAGGGCCGAAGAGGCGGTGCCCGTCGTGATGATGACCCACGAGGCCAAGGAGGAGGCGGTGCGCAGGGCTGTGGCCCGCATAGACCGGCTGGAGGTGATCCGGGGCCGCACCCAGGTAATACGGGTGGAGGAGCTGTGCTGAGGTTATGTCGGGGGATCTCAAGCGGAGGACTCTTCGGAAAGGAGGCCGGATGATATGGAGGGGGGTCATAGAGCACTACCGGGAGTACCTCCCGGTTTCCGATGATACCCCTGTCGTCACTTTGTGGGAGGGGAACACTCCACTTATCCCTTCCCGCAGGCTGGTGCGGGAGTTGGGGATGAAGGTAGAGCTGTATTTCAAATATGAAGGGTTAAACCCCACGGCTTCCTTCAAGGACCGCGGGATGACGGTAGCGGTCTCCAAGGCGGTCGAGCTCGGGGCCAAGGCAGTGATCTGCGCCTCCACTGGGAATACCTCGGCGTCGGCCGCAGCCTACGCCGCCCGGGCGGGGATTCAGGCGGTGGTGGTCATCCCGGAGGGGAATATAGCCCTCGGGAAGCTCGCCCAGGCGATGGTGGAAGGCGCAAAGGTGATACAGATAAAGGGGAACTTCGACCACGCTTTGAACCTCGTCCGTGAGATTACGGAGAAGTACCCGATAACTTTGGTCAATTCCATCAATCCACACCGCATAGAGGGCCAGAAGACGGCGGCCTTCGAAGTATGCGATCACTTAGGAAGGGCGCCGGAGTACCATGCCCTCCCCGTAGGAAATGCTGGGAACATCACATCTTACTGGAAGGGGTACAAGGAGTACTATCAAAGGGGGAAGACATCCTCCCTTCCCAAGATATTGGGCTTCCAGGCAGAGGGGGCAGCTCCCATAGTGCGTGGGTACCCTATCCCCAACCCTGAGACCATAGCCACGGCCATCAGAATCGGAAACCCGGCCAGTTGGAAAGGAGCTGTGGCCGCGAGGGACGAATCGGGGGGACTGATAGACACTGTAATGGACGAGGAGATATTGGAGGCTTACAAGATGTTGGCAAAGCTGGAGGGCATATTCGCAGAGCCGGCCTCGGCGGCCTCCGTAGCCGGGGTGATCAAGCTCCACCGGAGAGGGTTTTTCAGGGGAGGGGAGACAGTGATATGCGTTTTGACGGGTCACGGGCTTAAGGACCCGGACAGGGCGATAGCTACGGCCCAAAGGTCCATAACAGTGGAGGCGAAGGAGGAGGCGGTCGCCGAGGCGATAGGACTGTAAGGAAATAAGAGTTGTGCCGGGATGAGGGGATATGCGCAAGCTCTTTCAGGTTTTCTTAGCTCTTCTGTTGAGTTCCCCGACGGGAGCCTGGTGGGAGAAGGGGCATCGGATCGCCACCGAGGCTGCCCTTAGGATGCTGCCGGGGGATACATCGGAGTTCTTTGGAGCCTTAGGGGACGTTCTGATGCCGCTTTCTGCCGCCCCGGACAGGTGGAATGCATACGGGCCAACCGCTCGAGCCGGATGGAGACGGGACCACTTCATGGACTTGGAGTTTCTGGACCTGCCGCTGGGAAAGTTTCTGAAGGAGTATCCCGACAGGTTCGCCGTCCTGGAGCACTGGTGCCGAACGGAGGAAAAGGTCCCCGGGCTCCTGCCGTACCACATCCTGGAGCTGTACGAGGTCCTTAAGGGAGTTCTCGGGGAATTGAGAGAGCGGCCGGTGGACCTCAGCCTGAGGGTACAGGCGGTGTTCTTCGCGGGGAGCCTGGCGCACTTCACCGAGGATCTCTCCCAGCCTTTGCATCTCACAGTGCACTACGACGGAAGGGTGAACAAAAAGGGCGAGCTGATCTCCAATAAGGGCATACACGACCGGTTCGAGGGGCCGATCGTGGAACAATTCATAGAGGCCTGGGACCTCCTGCCCTATATGTATACCCCCGAGGCCTACGAAGATGTGCAGGAGGCCCTGGTGCGTGCGATGGAGGAGTCCTACCGCTTAGTGGACAGGGTATATGCCTTAGACAACCGGAGGGTCTTAGAGAAAGCCACACCAGAGGCGGTGAGGTTCGTAACGAAGCGGCTGGCAGCCGGCGCTCAGCTCACAGCGGACCTCTGGTACACGGCCTGGGTGCAGGGCGGGAGGGAAGGCCGGTGATTTCTACTCAGCAGCTGTAAGTTTGGAGGGAGATACTATGACTCCCAGGGAGATCGTACTTGAAGCTTCCGTATGCTCTCAACATTCATCCCAAGGTCCAGGAGAAGCTCGACGCATATTACAGCGGACGGGAGAACTTCCCCGAGCATGAGACGCTCTTCGCCATGACGGGTTTCGAGGACGACGATCATCGAGGAGGCACGAAAAGGAAGTCCTCGCTGATCATGGCTATGTCGCAATTCCTTACGAGCGACGATGATGCAGCACCCGTGGGAGAGATCTTCAGAATTCCCCCTCGGAGAACACCTCGGCCGAGAACGCCAAGATCTCAGCATCGGGGTCCTTCCAGGCGTTCCGGGGGAGTCCGGCCTTGAGACAGGTGTGCTCGAGGAAGGTCCTTACATCCCACCCGTACTCTGTCGCGACTTGGGGCAACAACAGGCCTTGGCGCCACCCCTTCCTAACGATCAGCCCATCCCTTCCTATGACGATGTCGTTTATGTCCTCTACCCTCCGCAGAGGAGTGAGGACGGATATCTCCATCTCCAGGTCAGAGACCTCTTCCGGCCGGACCGGAGGGAAGCGCGGGTCTTCTAAGGCAGCCGCCCGGGCCATGTCCCGCACGGCCTCCCAGAGGGGCTTTATGGCCTCGATGCAGCCGATGCATCCCCTCAGTTCCCCGTACTTCTTAAGGGTGACGAAAGCCCCGCACTTCCGGGTCAGTCTATCGGAGGTTACCTCGAAGCTCGGGGCAGGTTCCCCCCTGGTCACCCGCTCCACAGTGCGGCGGGCTATGGCCAGCAGGGTTTTCTTATCTTCTTCGCTCAGACCCAGTTCCACGCCCACTTTCTTACGACCCTTCCCGCCCCCGGCCCGGTATACGGCTAAGGCGGAGTACCCCACCACGTATCCTCCTCGCTCCCCCATGACATCATTGGAGTTAGTGCGGGCCAATAGCTTCACTTTGTCCGCCCCGAGCTCCCGGGCTGCCATCAGCACGGCCGTTATAGGACCACCCCCGCAGGCCTGGTACTCCCCTCTGAGCAATCCCTCCACAAACCCCTCAGGGTCAAAGCGAAGGATGGCCTTTAACGTCCTCTCGTCGGTGCGCACGCACTCATCGTAGTTGTACCCATGGTAGAGGTCGGAGCTGGCCACTAAGAGGACATTCTTGCCCTTACAGGCCCGCACTATGGCGTCGGCGAGGTTACGGCAGGCCCGAAGGTTCTGCTCCCCCATCACCACCGGGACGACCTTCAGGTCTGGAACGGCCACCTGGAGGAAGGGGATCTGGACCTCTACGGAGTGCTCGTACTGGTGGCCCTTTTCGGCGAAAGTTATATCGTCTTCGGTGGAAAGCATCTTCTTGGCGATCTCCTCTGCTACAGGCACCACGCTCAAGGGGGTCTCGTACCCTCCTTCGGCCCATACGGAGCTGCCCCTAAGGGGCTCTCTATGGCTGGGGCCTACGACTATGACGGCGTCGTAACGTTTGCCCATAACCTGTTTGTAGGCCACCGCGGCCGTGGGACCGGAGTAAGAGTACCCGGCGTGGGGGGCGATCAGGCTGATGACTTCGCCATCTATGGGGACCTTGCGGACGTTCTCTAAGAGTTCCTTTACCATCCGCCTGAGGGTGCCCGGGTCCCCTGGGTAGAACTGGCCGGCCACGGCGGGTTTGCGGACTGGCCCAGCCACGGCTCCCACAGCCAACCCGAAAAGCACTAAGCTCAAAGCCAGAAACACTCCTCCTAAGGATGCTCCCATCATTTTTTAACCTCCTTGTATATTACGTTTCGGTACAGGAGATGCCTTCTGTTAGGGACTTCAGATGCCCTTCTTCAACGCTGAGCCGCTCAGAAAAGCGAAGGACGTCAACCAGAATGTGATCATAGCCATACCCCCGGTATCTCCCGGCCGCAGTGGGCGCAGCGACCGTTCCTTAGGCCCTCGACTTCCACTGCATATCCGATGCGGTAGATGAGCCTTCTGTCGCAGGAGGGGCAGTAGGTGCTCTCAGCCCTGTGGCCTGGGACGTTGCCGATGTATACGAAATGCAGGCCCTCATCCCGGGCTATTTCCCATGCCCGCTCTAAGGTCTTCACGGGAGTGGGGGGGAGGTTGCGCATTTTGTACTGGGGGTAAAATCTGGTGAAATGCAGAGGGACGTCGGGGCCGAGCTCCTGGAGGATCCAACGGCACATCTGGCGTATTTCGTCGGGGGAGTCGTTTTGGGTGGGGACGACCAGGTACACCATTTCAAACCATATGCCCATTTGCTTAAGGAGGACGAGGGTGTCAAGTACGGGCTTGAGGTGTCCCCGGCACAACTCCCTATAGAAGCGTTCTGTATAGGCCTTGAAATCTATCTTCACAGCATCTAAGACCTTGCAGAGCTGCCGCATGGGCTCCCGGTTTATGTAACCGTTGGAGATCATCACGCTGCGCACATCCCTCTTCCGGCCCTCCACAGCGCAGTCGTACATGTACTCGTAGAAGATGACGGGCTCGGCGTATGTATAGGCGATGCTTGCACATCCGGTGGCATCGGCTGCCCAAGCGATCTCTCCGGGGGAGGCGACGTAGTCTACGCTCTGCTCAGGACGGATTTGGGATATCTGCCAGTTCTGGCAGAACTTGCACTCTATGTTGCATCCTACGGTTGAGATGGAGAAGGCCTTGGTTCCGGGGATGAAGTGGAAGAGAGGCTTCTTCTCTATGGGGTCTACGTGCCAGGTGCAGGGCTTGCCGTACACCAGGGTATAGTAAACTCCTCCCCGATTCTCCCGGACCCCGCAATAACCCCGTTCTTGGTCGTCTATGACGCACTCCCTGGGGCAGAGGGTGCAGCGGATCTTTTTGTGGGGGAGCTTCTCATAGTGCCAGGCCTCGACCAGGGATTCATCAGCGGGGTCACTCTCCCTGGGAAAGCGATGAGAGTAAGGCAAAGCCAAGGTGGGGAAGGCCGAGGCCGCGGAGGCGGACAGGACGGTCCTGAGGAACTGGCGTCGGGTCCACGCCATAGAGGGATCACCTCCTAAAACCGGATCTGCATAGCCCTGGGAGGGCAGGCCTCGATGCAAGCCTCACAGGCTATGCACTTGGAGCTATCGAAGGACACCAGCATAGTGGTCCGGTCGATGCTGAGGGCGCCGGTAGGGCACATCACCACACAGACTCCGCAGTGGGTGCATTTGTCCTCGTCCCGACGCACGTCCTCGCTGAAGGGCTGGATGTGAACACCCAGGTCCCGGAGGTAGGCGACGCCGGATTCTACAGCCTGAGGTTCGCCGCTCAATTCGAACACCAGCACCCCCTCCTCCTGGGGGCTTATATCGGCCTTAAGGATATTGAAGACCAGGTCGTAGTCCTTAACCAGCCGGTAGATGATGGGCTTGTCGACAAGATGTGTTGGGAAGCGCAGGACAAGCTTACGGGAGATCACCTTATCCCTCCTTTTACGTGTTACGCGCGAGCGAGCCGGACGATACCCAAGGCGCCCATCCGGTCTCCTACGATCACCAACACGCCCCGGACTCCCTTTATCCCCATCGCCCATTCCATTCCCCTTCGGATGTCTTCCGGCTTCTGCACCCGGTTTCCGAGGGCAGTGGCGACCGCATCTGCCAGGGGCCCGCTTTCGGCCATCGCTACTGCGGCGTCCGCCTTTCCGAAGCTTAAAGAATGCCCCACTGTGCCCGAGGAGGTGCACACGGCCAGAGGGGTCTCCTCGGGCGTCACCTCGAGGGCTACCTTACCGGAGAGGGAGGAGTTCCCGGCCCATATCCCGACCTTGCGAGGACGGGCTATGGATAGGAAGACATCGCCGCCGTTTTCCACGATAACTTCCCCGGAGAGCCGGGAGAGCCGCCCTCCCACGTATTCCGCAATAGCGCCGGCCACGGCCGCCATGGGGCCTACCCCAGCTTTTTCCCCAGCTTCGGCCATCTTCCGCACCAGAGGGGGAGCGTCTTCCTGGACCGGGTGGGGGATAAGGGACTTCAGGAAGGCCGGGTCTCTGCGGATGTATCCGGCTATCTGCCTGCGGGCCTCCCGTAGGGCGGAGAGGGCCTCCGAGGATAGGTCTTCATCCGCCCTTATCCAGAGGTCGCTCTCGCCCATCATCACCCGGAAGGAGCAAAGGCCATCCTCTGGGATGCGGTCCCGGTAGATACGTGGTTCATACATAGAGCACCTCTATGAGGTCCGGGTCGGCCGTGCCTAAGTGATGTTCGGGGTCGGCTGCTGTGAGGATATACTGAGGCTTTCGACCGGCCTCCTCGAGGGAGGGGAGGCCCTTCTCAGCCCGTTTACGCTCTATGATCTGCCAGCCCACGTAGTCCAGGGCCACAGGATCTACGGAGAGCAGGAGGGCCCCGAAGGGCCAGGTCCACTGGGGCATATAGGGAGGGCCCCCTTCGTACTGGGCCACGAGGCCATCTACGACTGTGAGCACGTTCTTCCCCCTGATGAAGGGCACAGCGTTGAGGTCTGCTATGAAGGGGTCGCCCACGTTGTCGTGGTATTTGTTGGGGTTGTGGATGGCACCGAAGAAGTTCTTGAGTCCCAAAGTAACTCCGCATATGCCGTGGTCCTTGAGCACCGGGAGGTTGATCACCTTTGTGCACCGCTCTACGAGGACCCTGCTGAAGAGGCTGCCTATGGAGCGGTGTTGTATCAGGGCCGGGTAATATCCGACCTCGTCGGTGCCATAACACTGTATCTCGTTCACCCCCCGGCTTATCCTGTATCCCGCCTTTCGAAGGTCCCGGTTGGCCCTGTCCCAGACAACGATGTTCCGGAGCTTCACACCGGCCGATGTCAGCCTGTGGGCCAGGGCCCGGACCAGCTTCTCCCTGGTGGACATTCCCCTTCCAGCCAAACAGTTGACCTTAAGGCCCACCACGTCCCCTGGCCCCACCAGCTCGGGCCAGACGTCCCGGGGTTTCGCCCTGAACAGGGCCTCGATCCCCCGGTCGAGGAGGAGCCCTACGGCCTCCTGTTCCAGTTTTCCCTTCCCCACCGCGACCACCACCCGGGACTTCCCGCCCTCAGCTCGGGCGAGGCGCAAGGCGCCGGGGCCTACAGCCACCCCCATCCCCAGGAAGATGGCCTGTTTCAAGAATTCTCTACGGTCCATAACACCCCCTTGGGGAAAATATAGGGGAAGGGGGAGTGGTTGTCAAGGCTTAGTAACCTAAGACTTGACAAGGCTGAGTATTGTGATTTAGATCACGAAAATCCGGGCCTTATTTCCTAATGGACTCTTGAGGGAAGCCCCTACCCGGTCACGGACGATATTATCGTCTCGGAGAGCATCACTTTGACGACGACCTCATAAGGTGAACCTGGTGGGTCCATCTGTGTCGTCAGGGCTGCGGGCAGGCACAGCATCGTGTGGGACGGAAGGGATAGCTCCGGCCGTCCTGTGGCAAGCGGAACGTATCTCATCAGGTTGGAGGCCGGCCCCTTCTGCCGGGTGCAGAAGGCTGTACTGATATGGTAGAATGGGGAGCTCACCAAGGGCCTGGGCTTTCTGCTAAGGCCCTTTTCTTTTTCCGAAGGCGGCTGAAATTTCCTTGACAAATAGGTGTAGGCATACTATTTTTCGACTGACTTAGGCATATACTTTCAAGCTTGGTGGAGCATAAGTATAACCTTAAGAGGTTCTTAGCTTTGTCAGATACTTTTGGGGGACCCTTAAGATCTCCAGTTAGCTTATGGTTAGACCGAAGGAGAAGCCTCTCTGAAGTGAACAGTTATTCCTTGGAGATATGAAGGACCTTATGGCTACCCTGGGGATAGTTCACTTATATTGGCCGGATAAGTAACTATCCCTTTTTGTATCGAGAGGTCATACCCAACGCCCATCAAGGAGGCTCTTATGTATTGGCTTAGGAGGGTTGTGTACACAGGTTTTTTATTGCTCCTGCCTATTGGGCATACAGCAGGGTCGGCGAATTCCGAGTTCTTCTTCATCTTCTGCGGGGACAGCAGGTTCGGCTCTGATTCGCCGAATGACCATCCGGAGATATTGGAGCAGATCGTCCAGGAGGTCAATATAAGGAGGCCGGCCTTTTTCCTGTACGGAGGCGATGGCCCGGACCACAATACCGAGGACAACTACAAGGCGTTCAAAGCTTGTCTGGATAAGTTGAGGGTCCCTTATTACAATGTCATAGGGAACCACGATATCTACATCAAAGCCACAGGTGGCTACAGCAGGGATAATCACAAGAAGTTCTTTGGGAGACCCTATTATACCTTCGAACACAACGGCTGTTACTTCATCGTGTTGGACACGGCGGGCCACGGCGGGCGCCCATGGGGGATCAGGGCTTCTTCTCCCGCACAATGGGAGTGGATGATGAGGGAGCTCGAGGCAAATATGTCTAAGTACCAGCATACCTTCGTCATAACTCACGTCCCCCCTTACGATGCTCCTCCAAAGGTAAACCATGCCTTTACGGATACCTCCGAGGCGAGGAAGTTCGTGAAGCTGATGGCCAAATACGGTGTCACGGCCGTTCTTTGTTCACATGAACACCTCTATTACAGGACCGAGTGGGAGGGGGTGCCGTACATAATAAGCGGTGGAGCAGGGGCTGTGCTTTACGCCCCGGTGGACCGGGGGGGATTTTACCACTATGTCGAGGTCCACGTCGGGGACGAAGTGAAGGTAAGGGTGATCCCGGTGCTCAGGTCCATCGCAGTAATTCCGGATTCTGCGAGGGTGAAGGTGGGGGATACCATCAGGTTCAGGGCTGTGGGGATTGACCCCTTGGGGAAATCCGTGCCCATAGCTCCTCCCATATCGGCCTCCTGGTCCAGTGGAGATACTGCTATAGGGATGGTAGACTCCTCGGGTGTTTTCAGAGCGGTTTCGGAAGGGAAGGTCGAGGTGGTCGTGACCTGCGGCCTGAGGTCCGGGAGGGCCTGGATATGGGTAGGTGAAACAGTGGAGAAAGGGGACGCCGGCGTGGAGACACGACCGGTATTCCCTGCTGAAGCGAGATGAAAGGGGGTTTAGATGCCCGAGATCGCATTCCTGAACGGGGAGTTCATGCCGATAGAAGAGGCGAAGGTCCCCGTGGACGACAGGGGATACCAGTTCGGGGATGGAGTATACGAGGTGATAGAGAGCTATGCAGGGCAGCTCTGGGCCTTAGAAAGGCATCTGAACAGGCTCCGACGCAGTCTCTCCGAGACCGGCATCTCAGGTATAACTGTGGAGGAGGTCAGGGAGTGGATCTTGGAGACGCACAGAAAAAGCGGGATCTCTCGTGCCCTGGTGTACGTCCAGATAACCCGGGGTGTGGCTCCCCGCAAACATGCCTGGATGACAACTCCTCTGAGGCCCACCCTCCTTATAACTGTCAGGAGGTTTGTGCCGGTGCCGGAGGAATTGCGGGAGAGCGGAGTCCGGGCTATAACCGTCCCCGAGATACGATGGGCCAGACGGGATATAAAGTCCATCAATCTCTTGCCCAACGTCTTAGCAGCCCAGAGGGCCTGGGAGAGAGGAGCGTTCGAGGCCATTTTCGTGGATGGGGGATACGTAACTGAAGGGGCCGCCACCAACGTCTTCGCCGTTCGGGATGGGAAGCTTTTGACTCCGGCCGAGGGGCCTCATATCCTTCCTGGCATAACCAGAGGCTTGGTCATAGAGATAGCACGGGAGGAGGGCATAGGGGTAGAGGAGGGATCTCTTGCCTTAGAGGTCGTGATGAAGGCCGATGAGGTGTTCCTGACCGGTACTGGGATAGAGGTCTTAGGGGTGACCTCCATAGACGGGTGGACAGTCAGAGACGGGAAGGTGGGACCTGTAACTCGAAGGCTGTTCGAAGCCTTTATGGAGAGGGTGGAAAAGGGCTTCGATGCGTCATAAGGTGAGCTTAGAAGCTAAGGTCTACCGGAGGGGTGATATCTACAACGGGATATACCGGGACAATGAGGGAAGGAGCCGATCGGTCATATGTCTTGTGGGCTCCGAAGATGGCCTCTGTTGGGAGGATGCCCCGTTCAATCCCATCATCCTCCCTACCAAGGGCTGGAAGGTTTGCGAGGATACTGTCGCAGAACTCCGGAGGTATGGGATGAGAGTGGGGGTATGGCTCCATGACCATTTCTACAGGAAACACTGCGGAAGGCCCATGGTGTTTCTACAAGGGGTTCGAGGGAGGGATTTTTGGGGTATGGAGTGCGCCGAGGTCGGGGGGCTGTTGATAAGACTTGAGGCCATGGCTCCGTGCTTTAAAGACCGTGGGGACATAACCCTCGTGCTCCACACCGAGGGCGACCCCAACCCTACGAGGTGCGGCTCCGGTAACTCCCACCTTAGAAGGGCGGCGGTCGAGACCATCAAGTGGGACATAGACTTGGCGGTGGAACTCGGGGCTTGCACCTGTGTAGTTCCACCCTCCGAGGGAGCACGAATTCGCTGCGGAGTCCTTAAAAGGTCCGCAAGGGGGGAAGACTCTCGTATTCCCTCTCGCCGAGTTGAAGCCTATAGGCCCGGATAAGGTTACGGCAGAGTGATGGTAAATTACGACCTTCACACGCATACCACCTTCTCCGATGGAGCACACACGGTGGACATAAATGTAAAGTTCGCGGAGGCGATGGGGCTTGAAGCCGTGGCTATTACAGACCATTTCACACCCGGGATGAGGCTCTGGGAGGAGGAGGGGCTATTTGAAGTTTATCTCGGGGAGATCTTCCGGGCCTCCGAGTGGGCGGAAGTGCCCGTGCTCAAAGGTGTCGAGGCGACTTTACTGGGCATCAAAGGCGAAGTCTCCATAGACGAGGAGGTCTTCCACCGGCTCGATGTGGTGTTAGCCGATCTCGGGGGGCATACCGAGGGGGTGACAAAAGAGCCTCCGAAGTCTAGGGGGAAGCTGTTCGCCAACCTCACACGATGTCTGGTTAACGCCGCTTCGAACTCTCTCTTCCATATCTTGACCCATCCTTTCAACTTAGGGAGGATTCCCGAGCCGATAGAGCCAGCTCAGATCCCTCGGAACGACCTCAGGGAGATAGCTGCCGCAATGCGGGAAAACGGGAAGATATTTGAAATCACGAACTGCACATTCTGGTGGTTCCCGCAGATGCCCGTGAGGAGGTTCACCGAGCAGTATATAGAGATCGTCCAAATCTTCGCCGAGGAGAAGGTTTCCTTCAGCATGGGAAGCGACGACCACCGCACCGGGGTGGGAAACCTCGGATGGTCACGCCTCGTGCTCGGAAAGGCTGAGGTTCCCCCGGAGCAGACTGTCGATCCGAGGGTGTTTCTGGGCGAGAGTTGATCACTTCCATAGGCACCCTGTTGGACTGCGCCGGCGATGACAGCTACATAAGCAAAGGCGTCTCACAAGGTGAGGGGCACGACTTAGGAGTGGGTTACCTCTTGGACGGACAGGGGAACGACACCTACAGCGCCTGCGATCTATCTCAGGGCGCTGCGAGCCATCACAGGATCGGGATACTGATGGACAAGGGCGGCGACGACGGGTACCTGTCCAAGGACAAGGAGACCACGAAGGGGCACGGGAGGTTCAGCTACGGATACGGATCTGTAGGGATATTTTTGGACTTAGGTGGTGAAGACTTCTACTCGGCAAAGGGAAAGGATAACTCCTTCTGGATCGGGACTACCTATGGCATAGGGATAGATTTCCCGCATCCATCGGAAGCTCCGCAGGAAAGAGATGGTCGCCGATCCCGAAAAGTCCGTTCCATATCTGATATCGGTCATGGACACGAAGAGCGCCCGTGAGAGGCACTGCATCAGGAAGATATTGAAAGAGATAGGAAGTCCGGCTGTAAAGCCTTTACTCGAGGCTTTAAGGAGCGACGATTGGCTTAGTGGCCCAGACCTTGGGGAGATAGGGGATAAGAGGGCTGCCAAGCCTATAATGAAGCTCCTGGGTCACTCCTGCAGGTGGCAGGTCCTCTCGGCGGCTGCCACGGCCCTCGGGAAACTGAAAAGCTGGGAGGCCGTGGGGCCTCTTATCAACCTGTTTGAGAGGGAGAAAAGCCGCTTTGTTCGCAAAAGCGTGGTGGTAGCCTTGGGGCGGATAGGAGACCCACGGGCGATCCCAGTCCTTATGGAGGCGCTTTCGGCCCCCTGTTACGCCGTCAGGTACCCCGCCAAAGATGCCTTGCTTTTATCCCTGTTCGAAAGCTACGGGACAGTATGACCTCAAGACACGCAGGTTCACCCGCTACGGCTACATGGACGAGGTCGAT
>DTXA01000157.1 GCA_012962735.1 Candidatus Latescibacterota bacterium | reverse complement strand
GGGGGCGAGGCGACCCTGAGGGAGGACCTTAGGGAGCTGGTCGAGTTCGCCAGGGGGAGGGGCTACGAATTCATAGAGGTGTTCACCAACGCAACCCTCATGGACGATGAGAAGGCTGGGTGGATGGCGGACCTCGGGGTGAAAGTTGCTGTCTCCCTATATTCCCATAGGCCGGATGTGCACGATAGGATAACGGGGAGGCAGGGGAGCTTCTCCAGGACCGTGAGGGGAATAGAGCTTCTTCTCGAGCATGGGATACCCTTGAGGATGGCCATAATAATTATGAAGGAGAACGAGGAGGATATAGGGGACACCGTAAAGTTCTTGGAGGAGCTCGGCGTTGATCCGCACAAGATAGGAACGGATGTCGTCAGGCCCACGGGAAGGGGAAGGGAGGTCCCGGACAGGTATCCCAAGACCACCTGTCCAGACTTCTGGCTCTGGGACATAACCAGAAACAGGTGCTGGCCCGGAAAGATAGCGATAACCCCGCAGGGGGATGTGATACCCTGTATATTCGCAAGGGACCTGGTCGTGGGAAGGTACGAAGGTGGTAACCTAGCTGACATAGTGCGCGGGGAGGAGCTCCAGAGGCTCTGGGACATAACCTTGGACGAAGTTCAAGTGTGCAGGGACTGCGAGTTCAGGTACGCCTGCTGGGACTGCAGGGCGATCGCATACACTACCACTGGGAACCTATATGCGAAGTCCCCGAGGTGTGCGTACGACCCTTACAACGGCAGATGGCCGGACGCAGAAGGGGGGATGCAGATGGAGGGGATTCCGGAGAGACCCCTGAGCCGGGACGATCTTATTTTCCGGGAGATAGACGAGGAGGCGGTAATATTCGACCCCGAGACCGGCTCCATGCACTCGCTCACCAAGACGGCGGCTCTGATATGGAAACTGTGCGACGGGGAACACCGCATAGACGACATCGTGGAGGAGATATTGACGAGGTTTGAGGCCTGGCCGGAGGAGGTGAGGGAGGACGTGGAGGGGATGGTCAGGAAGTTCAGGGCGCTGGGCTTGCTCAAATCGGGATGAGAGGTCCGGCTGAATACCAGGACATCCTCAGGTGGAGGAAAGTCTACGGCGTGCCGGGCTTCCGCCTGGCCGTGAGGTCCAATTCCTGGAGTTTCTCGGAGGAGTTTGGAAGGGTGTTCAGCCACATGGAGACCGACGGGGATGTGCAGGTGGTTTATTCTGTGGTCGTCGGAAGGGAAAGGCATGTCCTGTACAGGGCAAGTGAGGTTCTATACGAGACGGAGGAATACAGGGAACTGGTGCCGGCTTTGGAGCGGCTGGTGGAGGGGGAGATGGTTAAGGCCTTTTGGGACCGCCTGGTCTTTCACGCAGGGGCGGTGGCGAAGGACGGGATCGTGGTCGTCCTCCCAGCCGAGCCTGGCGGGGGGAAGACGAGCTTGGTGGCGGCCCTGTTGGAGCAGGGGTTCGAGTACCTCTCGGACGAATTCGCCATTATAGACCCCGAATCCCTGAAGGTGTTGCCCTTTCCCAAGGGCCTGTGTTTTAAGGAGGGGGGGATAGAGCTCTTCCCCCACTTGAAGCCCAAGAGCCTCTATGTGGAGTGGGATATGGGTGGAGAAACGGGTCGTCTTTGGTATCTGGACCCATTGGATCTGGGCCCCGGCGTCTCCAGGGAGGCAAGGAGGGTGAGGTACATAATCTTCCCAGAACGGGACGGGTCCGAGGAAATTGTCGAGATATCGAAGGCTAAGGCGATCTTGAAGCTCGCTGGGAACCTTTTAAACCTCGATTTCTTCGGCCGAGATCTCTTAGATGCGATGGTGGAGTTGGTACGGGAGACAGAGTGCCTCTGTCTCCGTACGGGGAAGCCTCAGGAAGGTGCTCGTCTTATACGTAGCTTGGTAGAGGAGGGGGGATGAACATCCTCGCCATAGGGGCCCATCCGGACGATATAGAATACGGCTGCGGTGGGACGCTTTTGAAGTGCAGTAAGAGGGGACACGATATATACCTCTACGTGGCCACGGCCGGTGACTTCGGAGGAGACCCGAGCGTGCGGATGAAGGAGCAGGAGGCATCGGCCCAGAAGCTCGGTGTCCGACATGTTTTCTGGGGTGGGTATAAGGACACCCAGATCCCCATGAGCCAGGACCTCATCGCCAGCTTAGAGGAAGTGGTCCGACAGGTCGAGCCGGACTTCATCTTTGTGCACTATCCGGACGACACGCACCAGGACCACCGCGCCCTCGCACAGGCGACCATAACCGCCACCCGGTACACCCGCAACTTCCTCTTCTACGAGGGGCTGACGAGCCAGAACTTCAACCCCTCGGTCTATGTAGACATAGAGGAGACCTTAGATGGGAAGTTCGAACTGCTCAAGCTCCACCGTTCCCAGGTGACGAAGACCAACATAGCGGATATGACGGTGTTGGAACTGGCTCGATCCACCGCCAACTTCCGAGGCATCCAGGGTAGGGTCAAGTATGCGGAGGCCTTCTGCCCGTCCCGTTTGTTCATCATCATATAGATGTATGTTACTGAGTCATTTCGGAGAAGCCTTGTGCCTATCTCAAAACGGAAGATCGTATGGGTGGCCGTATTAAGTGTGGCCTTGGTTTTACTCATCCCTCCGGTGCGGGAGAATTTTTTTGGATGGGGCATAAGATGGGTTTATCTGCTCCTGTTTTCGTCCTCTCTTGCCTATCTGGCCACTCCTTTAGCCAGAAAGGTAGCTTGGGTCTTAGGGGTCCTGGACCGGCCTGGGGGCAGGAAGGTGCACGAGCGGCCGACTCCCCTTTTGGGAGGGGCCGCTATATATGTGGCCTTCGCAGCTGTGCTCCTGTTGAACTTCTCATTCTCGTGGGAGCTGAAGGGGGTGGCCTTGGGAGCGAGCTTGATATTTATTCTGGGGCTCGTGGACGACCTCTGTCCCCTTCCAGCGTGGCTGAAGCTGTTGGTGCAGCTCGGGGCGGTTGGCATACTCATAAGGTTCGGGGTCGTGCTAAGCTTCCTTCCGGACGGGTTTTGGAGCACGGCGGGGGAGTGGGTCCTTACAGCGATGTGGGTGGTGGGGATCACCAATGCGATGAACTTCTTGGACGGGTTGGACGGCTTAGCCACGGGCTTGGCGGCGATAAATGCGGCCTTCTTCACCATTGTCGCCCTGCAGACCGGCCAGCCATATATGGGCTTTCTGTCGGTGGCCCTTTTGGGAAGCTGTCTGGGATTTTTGCCCCATAACTTCCGGCTTCGAGAACCGGCCTCTATATTCTTGGGGGATGCGGGGAGCACTTTTTTGGGGTTCAGCCTGGCGGGCATCGCTGTTATGGGGGAGTGGGGCGAGAGCAGGTTGGTCGACATCGTCATACCTGTGCTCATATTGGGGATCCCCATATTCGATATGACCTTGACGACTTTGATGCGGGTAGGGACCGGACAGGTGAGGAGCGTGGGCGAATGGCTGAGCTTTACAGGCAGGGATCACTTTCACCACCGGCTTTTGGAAATCGGGCTTGGCCGGAGGAGGGCGGTGTTGACCATATACGTAATAGCCGTTTGGCTGGGGCTCTCCGCTCTCGTGCTTAAGGGTTCCACCGGTACGGACGCCCTTTTGGTCCTCCTCCAGGCGGGGATCATATTTTTCCTAATAGGGTATTTTATAATATTCGTGGAGAAACAGTACGCCCGAATTGGGAGGGTAGTTCCACAGGACCCTGGGTCTCATAACAGGAACTTGAAAGAAAAACCCGGTGTCACTTGAGAAGCTTTATGATGTGAGCTGAAATGTACTTAGAATACTGGGGTCTTAAGGAAAGGCCTTTCGAGAGCACGCCCGATCCGAGGTTCCTTTTTTATACCCAGGAACATCGAGAGGCTATGTTGACCCTCCAGTATGCGGTCACGGAGAACAAGGGTGCGGCCATGCTTACAGGGGAGTATGGGTGTGGTAAGACCTTAGTGATCCGGACCCTGATCTCCGGGTTGGACCCGAAGATGTTCGAGGTGGGGTTGGTCGTGAACCCCCCTCCTTCCGGAGAGGAGCTCTTACAGGAGATTTTGTATCAGCTGGGCTCCGAACAGAGGCCGGGCGGGAGGATGGAGATACTGCGGCATATAGAGGAGATCCTCTACAGTAACGCCCAGGAGGATAAGATCACCGTCGTGGTTATAGATGAGGCGCAATTGATAACCGATGCCATGGGCCTCGAAAATATCCGACTGTTGTTGAACTACCAGTTGAACGACCGATTTTTGCTCACCCTCATCTTGGTGGGCCAGCCGGAACTGAGGCCTGTAGTGCAGGGTATGCCTCAGTTCGAGCAGAGGATCGGCCTGAAGTGTCACTTGGGCCCGCTTAAGCCCGAGGACACAAAGGGGCTCATACTCCACAGGCTGGCCGTGGCGGGGTGTAATAGGTCTATATTCTCGGAGGAGGCCATAAACCTCATCTACGAACATACGGGAGGGATACCCAGAAAGATCGTCAATATCTGCGATTTTGCCCTGCTGATGGGGTTCATCCGAAAGGTAGGGCAGATAGAGGCGGGTCTCATCCAGGAGTTGATAGAGAAGGAGATATAGTGCGATCGAAGAAATTGCTCAGGTGGTCAGGTGAGGAGGGTCCCGAGGACTCGGCGCCCGACAAGGAGCGATCGCGGGCGGATTCCGAGGAGAAACGTGTGGTGGTACGTGTGGAGATAGTGGTGCCTTCGGGCTTAGAGCTCGATGTTTCGTCGGGCCGTGAGCCTGCTGAGGAAAAGTCCTGGGAGCCCGCGCCTGAGGAACGGAGGAGGATACGCGCGAGGGATTTGATACGGGCTCAGGAGAGGAAGGTGCGGGTTTCCTCGGCGGTCGAGATTGATGTGAGGGAGCCTGCTGAGGAGGGCGCTGTCCGGGAAGCACCCCCAGTGCCGAAGAAGGAGGAAATCACTTCCGCGGCAGTGGAGGGCCTGTCGACCCTTGCGTCCGAGTTGGAGCAGGGGAGCTCGGACGAGGCGCTGGCCGAGCGACTGCTGCAGGAGGCTGCGGACCTATTGGGGAGTTTCCTGCGGAGGGCCGCGGACGGCGTGCTTCCGGACCCGGATACCCTGGTCCCGTTAGCGGAACAGTTGGTGAGGGCTTCCCATGGTGGTAACTTCCTCCTCAGGGGGATGATCAGGAGAAAGTCCGGAGATGGTTCCATAGAGTGCTTGGCCGTGCATATGGTGGACGTGGCGGTTCTGGCCATTCCCATAGGGATGGAGCTAAGTTATAACCAGGATGCCCTGCTTTCGCTGGCCTGGTCTGCGCTCCTACACGATATAGGTTGGATTAAGCTGCCCCTCGACCTCTTTCAGAAGAAGGGCCCATCCGTAGAGGAGATGGAACTCATCCGAAGGCATCCACTATTGGGCTATGAGTTTGTGTCGGGCTGGGAGGAACAGCTCCCCTGGCTGGCTAAGGTTATACTACAAGAACACGAAAGGGAGGATGGAAGCGGCTATCCCCATAGTCTCAAGGGATCAGACATCCACGAGTTCGCCAAGGTCGTCGGGATCTCCGATACTTACGAAGTGCTCATCCACGTGAAGGATATCCATCCTTATAAGGCCCTGCAGCAGGTCCTGGCCATGCGTGACCGAGACTTCCCAGCGAAGTTGGTGAAGATGTTGCTCCAGGTGCTCTCGGTCTTCCCTTTGGAGAGCTTGGTCCGGCTGAACACGGGTGAGGTGGCCAGGGTGGTGGATGTGAGCAAGGCCCATCCTACGAGGCCTACAGTCGAGGTACTGCTCGACTCCCAGGGGGAGAAGGTCCGGGAGCGGAGGAAGGTCAACTTGGCGGAGGAGCCCATCATCTACATAGCTGACCCGGCGTTCAGCGGAAGTGGGATCGAAGTATAGTATCAAGAGGAGTTACAAACCTCTTGACAAGGCAAAAGGAGTGTAGTACATTTAAAGCTGAAAGCGGGAGTAGCTCAGTAGGTAGAGCATCAGCTTCCCAAGCTGGGGGTCGCGGGTTCGATTCCCGTCTCCCGCTC
>DTXA01000156.1 GCA_012962735.1 Candidatus Latescibacterota bacterium | reverse complement strand
TACGCTCATGGACGCCCCCATGACCTCCTGCGGCTGCTTCGAGTGTATATTGGTGATAATCCCGGAGGCGAACGGGTTCATGATAGTCAACAGGGAGTACACCGACATGACCCCCTGCGGGATGAGGTTCTCAACCCTCGCAGGTTCGGTCGGTGGAGGCTCCGAAACGCCCGGGTTCCTCGGGGTCGGTAGGCTCTACGTGGTGAGCAGGAAGTTCATCTCCGCCGATGGGGGTCTCCCGAGGCTAGTTTGGATGACTAAGGAACTTAAAGAGTTCCTGGCCGACAGGCTCCGCAGAAGGTGCGAGGAGATAGGCATGCCCGACCTTGTGGACAAGATAGCGGACGAGACCGTAGCCACCACGAGCGAGGAGCTCTTGGCATTCCTGGAGAAGGTCGAGCATCCTGCCCTCACGATGCCACCTTTGATGTGAGATGGGTGTCCTCAAGATTAGGAGGTGGATATGGCGCTTACTGCCTTAGAGATCTACAAGCACCTTCCGAAGACCAACTGCAGGGAGTGTGGTTTTCCCACGTGCCTCGCGTTCGCAATGCAGCTTGCGGCCAAGAGGGCTTCCCTGGACCAGTGCCCGTATGTGACGGAGGAGGCCAAGGCAGCCTTGGAGGGGGCATCAGCTCCCCCTATGAGGCTCGTGACCGTAGGGGCGGGGGACAAGAAGAAGTTGGAGATAGGGAACGAAACCGTCCTTTTCAGGCACGAGGAGAAGTTCTACCATCCCCTCGGCATAGCTATTGAAGTGAGGGACGATCTTCCCGATGAGGAGGTAGAGGCGAGGGTGAAGTATATCGATGGGTTGAAGTTCGAGCGGGTGGGGACGGAGATAGAGGTGGACTTAGTGGCCGTCAGGAACGCAAGCGGGGACCCGGAGCGCTTCCGGGCAGTTGTGGAGAAGGCGCACAGACTTTCCAGGTTCCCGTTGATACTTATATCCGGGGACCCGGAGGCCCTGCGCGGTGGGGCCGATGCGGCTAAGGACGGAAGGCCCCTGCTTTACGCCGCAAATAAGGACAACTGGGAACAGGTAGGGACTATAGCCAAGGAGTTCGGGTGCCCCTTGACGGTTTACGGGGAGGATTTGGAGGAGCTGGCGGAGCTTACCCAGAAACTTTTGGGTATGGGCGTGCAGGACCTGGTCTTGGACCCGGGGACGAGGCATCCCAGGGAGGCTTTGGAGAGGCTGACGTTGATGCGGAGGCTGGCGCTCAAGAAGAACTTCCGGCCCTTAGGATACCCCACGATCGCCTTCACCAACGGGGGCGACCCGTACGCCGAGGCGGCGGAGGCCTCGGTTTACGTGGCCAAGTACGCAGGGATGTTGGTGTTGCAGAATGCGGAGACCTGGCAGGTCCTCCCCCTGCTCACCGAGAGGTACAACATCTACACCGACCCCCAGAAGCCGATACAGGTGGAGCCCGGGGTGTACGAGGTAGGGGAGGTGACGGATACTTCGCCGGTCTTGGTCACGACCAACTTCTCCCTTACGTACTACACCGTGGCGGGGGACGTGGAGGCGAGCAGGGTTCCTTCGTACATAATAGTCGTTGACACCGAGGGAACTTCTGTGCTCACGGCATGGGCGGCGGACAAGTTCACGCCCGAAAAGGTCGCCGAGATGTTGAACGAGAGGACGGACATCAAAGATAAGGTCCGCCACAGGAAGGTGGTGATCCCGGGACTGGTGGCGGTTATGACCGCAAAGCTCAGGGAGGAGTCGGGGTGGGATGTGCTGGTTGGTCCCAGGGAGTCCTCTGGGATACCTAAGTTCCTGAAGGCCTGGGCGGTATAATTAGTTCATGGTTCGAGGTTCATGGTCGGTTCGGGATTTAATCCAGCTTCTTGTCTAAGTTAATGGAGCGATAGGATGGAGTGCAAGGTTCGTCTCCTTCCGGACGACATAGAGGTGGAGGTAGAAAGGGGAGAGACAATCCTCAGGGCGGCAGAACAGGCCGGGGTATACGTGAACAGCATATGTGGGGGGGAGG
>DTXA01000155.1 GCA_012962735.1 Candidatus Latescibacterota bacterium | reverse complement strand
CTCCACTGAGGCTATGCCTCTAAAATCCCTCTCCCTTGAAGGGAGAGGTTAGGTGAGGGTGCAATCTCTTGAATCCCCCTCCCTCCATCTCCCTCCCGCCAAGGGAGGGAGGATTACATAAGGGTTTTGTGGTCAACCACAACGTGCACACATTCCCTAGATATCGAGATTGGTGATCTTATCGGCGTTCTCCTTGATAAAGTCGCGGCGGGGGCCGACCTCGCTCCCCATGAGGAGGGTGAAGAGCTCATCGGCTTCCAGGGCATCGTTGATCGTAACCCGCTTCAGGATCCGTCGCTCTGGGTTCATCGTCGTCTCCCAAAGCTCCTCGGGGTTCATCTCTCCAAGTCCCTTGAAGCGCTTCACCTCGAACTTCCCGTCGTTCTCCTCGCGGAAGCGCTCCAGCTCTGCATCGTCGTAGAAGTAGAGCCTCTCCTTCCCCCGCTTCACCTGGTAGAGCGGCGGCTTGGCGATGTAGATGTAGCCCCGTTCGATCAATGGGCGGAAATTCCTAAAGAAGAATGTAAGCAATAACGTTCTAATATGAGCACCATCGATATCGGCATCGCACATAAGAATTATTTTATGATATCTTAATTTGCTTATGTCGAACCCCTCCCTGATCCCCGTCCCCAGGGCCGTGATCACCGCATTGAGCTCCTTGTTCTCCAGGAGTTTCGATAGGTGGGCCTTCTCCACGTTGAGGACCTTCCCCCGCAGGGGGAGGATCGCCTGGAACTCGCGGTTCCGCCCCTGCTTGGCCGATCCCCCGGCGGAGGGACCTTCGACGATATAGAGCTCGGACTTGGCCGGATCGCGGTTGGAGCAGTCGGCGAGCTTCCCCGGGAGGGTCGTCGAGGTCAAGAAGTTCTTCCGGCGGGTGAGCTCGCGGGCGCGCTTGGCCGCCTGAGAGGCCCGTGAGGCAGCGATCGCCTTCTCCAGGATGGTCCGGGCGATCCCGGGGTTCTTGTTTAAGAAGCGGGCGAGGTTCTCGCGGACGAAACCCTGGACCAACTCTTGCATCTCGGGGTTGCCGAGCTTGGTCTTCGTCTGGCCCTCGAACTGCGGCTCAGGGACGTAAACGCTTAGCACGGCCGTGAGACCCTCGCGCACATCGTCGCCCGAGATGGGAACCTTCTCGTT
>DTXA01000154.1 GCA_012962735.1 Candidatus Latescibacterota bacterium | reverse complement strand
TTCTGTGGAGGCCATCCAGCGCTCGCCCATGAAATCGGCAACGCTGTATTCCAGATAGACGACGATGGAAGCATAGACAAGCCAGATGCATATGAGGGGGTGTTGAACGCAGCTGAGATCGTGGGCAGGAAGTACCTTGAACCTCAGGTCTACCGGACTATACGGGCTATCGGAGCATCATCAGGAAAAGAAGGTCTTCGATTCCTCAGACGAATGCAACGCCTCGAGGTCATTGTGTCCGACCCGGAGATGGGCAGGGGTGCCCATCGCTTCCAAACGCCCTGCATTTGCTTCAGTATAGAAGCGGGGTGCCAAAGACATCATGGTTGATATGTTGAAAATATTACGTAACTTAGCTCAAATCAATGTAGAGGGTTACTGGGGCCTTCTGGCTCTGGGCCTGAGTGTGGCCGTATACCAGCCTGTGGCCCCGGACCCGTTTCTAATGGCCGGCTCAGGCCTCGGGATGAACCCGTACTTCGCCGTGTCGGTAGCCCTTGCAGGGACGATAGCGGGTTCCGCTGGCGGGTACGCCCTGGGCAGGTTCATGGGCCGCAGAGTCCTGCGCATCTTGAGGATAAAGGAGCGTTACCTACAGAAGGTTGAGGCTCTGTTCCGTAGGTACGGCGTATGGGGGGTGGCCCTGGCGGCCTTTTCGCCGGTCCCCCTGAGGGAGACATCCTGGCTGGCTGGGACCTTCCGTATGCCCCCGAAGCCCTTCCTTATGGCGGTGGCCCTCGGAACTGCCCCCCGCTACTGTGGAGCGGCGCTCCTGGGATACTTATTAAGTAGGGCCCTTTAATCGGAGCGAAGGGGCATATAAAGGAGGACGATATGCGTATGGAGATCACAGCCCGACACTTCGAGCTTTCGGACCCCCTGAAGCAGCTGGTGGATAAGAAGGCTCAGAAGCTTGAGCGCTTCGACGAGTGTATCGTGGACTGCCAGGTGGTGATGAGCGTTGAGAAACACCGCAAGGTGGTAGAGGTATTGGTGAACGCCCACGGCCACGTCCTGCGGGGTATACACGAATCCCACGATATGTACCTCTCCGTGGATGGGGCCTTCGAGAAGGTGGAGGCCCGGCTCAAACGGCTGGGGAATCGCTTAAAGGACCACAGGCCGGGACAATGAACTACGGAAAAGGACTTACGGTGGGCCAGTTCCTCGAGGGGTACGGGGAGAAACTGGCTTTGGAGCTTAAGGCCGGGGCCGGCGGCCTGGACAGGGTGCTCCACAACGGGGAGATCCACCGCCCGGGCTTAGCCTTGGCCGGGTTCGTTGACCTTTACACTTTCGACCGGGTGCAGATGTTGGGCAACACCGAGATGTTCTACCTCGGCCGCCTCTCCAAGAGGAAGCGGTACACGGCACTGAAGACGATCTACCAGTTCGACCTTCCCTGTGTAGTGCTCACCAACAACGCCGATCCCTTCCCGGAGATGGTGGAGCTTTCGGATGCCTACGATATCCCTCTGTTCGTCACCCACTTCGCTACCACCAAGTTCGTTCACTTGTTCAGCTACTACTTAGAGGATTACTTCTCCCCCTGGACTGTAGTACACGGCTCCTTGGTGGACGTGTACGGGGTGGGTCTGCTGTTCGTGGGGAAGAGCGGCATCGGAAAGAGCGAGGTGGCCCTGGACCTGGTGGAGCGGGGCCACCGGCTCGTGGCGGACGACGTGGTCAAGATCGTCCGCAGGGCCAGGGGGGTATTGGTCGGTATGGGCAACGAGGTGGTGCAGCACTATATGGAGATAAGGGGCGTGGGGATCGTGGACGTGCAGAGGATGTTCGGCATCCAGGCGGTGCGGAATCAGAAGCGGGTCGAGGTCGAGGTGCACCTTGTGGAGTGGAACGAGGTGGGCGACTATGAGCGCATTGGCCTGGAGGAGCGTTATACCACGATCTTAGACGTGGAGATCCCCTCGATAGTACTGCCCATATACCCCGGCAAGAACATCACCGTCATCGCCGAGGTGATCGCCCTGAACTACCTCCTTAAGGTCCACGGAATCCACCCGGTCGAGGAGTTCAACGAACGCCTCATCCAGTTTATCCAGGAACGCCGGACCCTCAAGGAACGCCTGTCCCCCGGCGAGGCAGGGTGACTTTAGTTCCTGAGCCTCTTCGTCTCCGAGCTCGCACAGAGCGATAGGGGGAGATATACATGGGGCTTTCGGTAGGCATAATCGGACTGCCGAACGTTGGAAAGACCACGCTCCTCAACGCGCTGGCCATGACGAGCGCTGAGGTCTCCAATTACCCCTTCTGCACCAAGGACAGGAACATAGGTGTGGCGGAAGTGCCCGACGAGAGGCTTACGAAACTTCGTGAGGTTCTCAAGCCTCAGTCCACCGCTCCTGCGACGGTGACGTTCGTGGACATAGCTGGGCTCGTGCGGGGCGCAAGCAGAGGAGAGGGCTTGGGCAACAAGTTCCTTGCCCACATCAGGGAGGCCGATGCTCTGGCGCACGTGGTTAGGTGCTTCCAGGATCCGAATGTGTCCCACGTGGATGGGGCCGTGGATCCGGTGAGGGACGTGGAGGTCGTCGAGGCGGAGTTAATATTAGCTGACCTCGAAGTCGCGGAGCGAGCCATCGCCCGCCGTGAGAAGACGGTTCGTTCCGGGGACAGGGAAGCCAAGGCCGAACTGGAGCTTTTGGGGAGGGTCAGGGATGCCCTCGGAAGGGGGGTCCCGGTGCGCTCCTTGGAGGTGTCGTCGGAGGAAACACGGGTTCTCAAGGGCTTCTCCTTTCTCACCGCCAAGCCAATGTTCTACATTGCCAACACGGGAGAGGATGAACCCTCTGGGGGTGAACTATTGGAGAGGCTCAGGGAGGCTGTAAAGGGAGAGGTGCTGCCCATTTCCGCGAAGGTGGAGGGGGAGATAATGGAGCTAGAGGACCCCGAGGAAAGGAAGGCCTTCTTAGAGGACCTGGGATTGGAAGAGCCAGGGGTAAACCGCTTGGTGCGGGCTTCCTACCGGCTTTTGGGCCTCATCACATTTTACACAACGGTCCACGATAAGCTCCGGGCCTGGCCGATACCGAGGGGCACCAGCGCCCAAGAGGCAGCGGGCGAAATTCACTCCGACATGGAGCAGGGCTTCATCCGGGCGGAGGTCGTCTCCTGGGAGTACCTTATCCGGACTGGGTCCTGGGCGGAGCTGCACCGCCTGGGAGCGGTGCGTTCGGAGGGGAGGGATTACGAGGTTCAGGACGGTGAGGTCATAGTGTTCCACTTCAGGGCGTAAACCTTCGAAACCTCGCAGGGAGGAGGGGAGATGGAAAAGGTCAGGATGGGCTTTATCGGATGCGGCGGCAATGCCCGGGGACACTTAAAGCGGGTGCTCACGTTCCCGGACGTGGAGGTAGTGGCTTTGGCTGACCCGCGTCCAAGGGCCCTGGAGCTGGCGACTGGATTGGATCCCAGGCTTGAGGCAGTGTCCAAGTTTCCTGATTACCGAGAGATGTTGGAGAAGGTGGAACTGGATGCGGTGGAGATCTCGACGCCCCATACCCTCCACTACGAGCAGATCATGGCCTCCTTGGAAAGGGGTCTTCACGTGCTCACCGAAAAGCCGATGGTGTGCACCTCCGAGCACGCCAGACAGGTCATCGCCAAGGCGAAGGAGGTCGGCAAGGTCTTGATGATCTCCTACCAGCGTCACTTCTCCCCGGCTTTTCGCTTCCTTCGCAACTACATCCGCTTCGGGGAGCTGGGGGAGATCCAGTTCGTCTCAGCTCTACAAGCTCAGAATTGGTATCTGAGCCAAAAGGATACATGGAGGCAGAAGCTTTCCCTCGCCGGAGGCGGCCAGCTCAACGACTCCGGCAGCCACCTTTTGGACATCATCCTTTGGACCACAGGTCTGGCGGCGGAGGAAGTATCCGCGTATATAGAGCACTTCGATGTCGAGGTAGACATCAACTCCGCCCTGTCCCTGAAGTTCTCCAACGGGGCGTTGGGTAATTTTTCGGTGGTGGGCAACGCCCCTTCGGGCTTCTGGGAGGACATCACCTTCTTCGGTTCTAAGGGCGCGGTCTACTACCGCAACGGGAAGCTCTCGTACCATAGGTTCGGATCGCGGGAATCCTTCGAACCACAGGGCCTGCCGGATGCATCTACACCCGACAGAAACTTCGTGGACGCGATCCTGGGCCGGGACGAGGTCCAGGTGCCCCCCGAGTGCGGCCTCAGGGTCATAGAGCTGACCGAGGCGGCCTGGCGCTCCGCAGAACTAGGAGGCCGGCCCGTGCGGGTGGAGAGAGGAGAAGAGCTGTGAGCGAGCTCCTCTTCGGCGTGGCCGGCGTGCCCAAGGGGGCCAGGGGCACTTCCAGCGAGGCGGGGGTGGATCGGGTGCGGGAGCTGGGGTTGGACGCTATTGAGCTCGCCTGGGTGCGGGGTGCCAGGATGGGAGAGGAGGCGGCCCGGTCCCTCGGGGAGCACGCGCGGAGGCGGGGTGTGTTGCTTACGGCCCATGCCGCCTATTACATCAACTTGAACGCCGAAACCAAGGAGAAGAGGGCCAAGAGCAGGAATTACATCCTTCAGGCTGCCAGGACTGGTGCCCTGTGCGGGGTGCGCTCCGTGGTGTTCCATGCAGCCTCCTACATGGGCAGGGACCCGGAGGATGCCTACCGGGTGGTCAAGGACCAGGTGGAGGAGGTGGCGGGGATCCTGAGGGAGGAGGGCAATCCCGTGACCCTCAGGCCCGAGACCACGGGCAAGCCTTCCCAGTTCGGGTCCTTAGAGGAAGTGCTGCGGCTCTGTGCGGAGGTGGAAGGCCTGGCACCCTGCATAGACCTCGCGCACCTGCACGCAAGGAGCGGCGGAGCGTTCAACTCATACGAGGAGTTCGTCGAGGCCCTGCGCCGGGTCGAGGAGGCCTTGGGCCGGGAGGCTCTAAAGGACCTGCACATCCACCTCTCGGGCATCTCCTACACCTCAAAGGGGGAGCGCAAGCACCTGATGCTTTCCGACTCCGACCTGCACTACGGAAAGGTTCTGGAAGCCCTATGTCGGCTCGGCGTGCGGGGGGTGGTGATCTGCGAGAGCCCGGACCAGGCTGCCGATGCCCAGCTCCTCCAACATACCTATCGGGAGCTATGCGGTTCTGGCTGAGGGTCGCCGGGTACGGCCTGGCCATCTGGTGCCTGATGGTGGCCCTGCACCTGTGGATGCCGCCCGGAGCGCTGTCCGGTTGGGTGGCCCTGATGGCGGGGCTGATAGCGGCCAGGATCTTTTCCAAAAGACTGTTCCGCAGTCCGAACCTCCCCCGCCGACACGGCCTCAAGGCTGGGCTGGGCTTCGCCGGTGCGTTGATCGTCCTGGACTTCCTGACGTTCGGCGTGGGATACGGGATGGGAGCGGCGTACCTGCGCTCCGGGCTTCCCCTGCTGCTGTACGGGGGATGCCTGGTGGTGCCCTGGGCAGGGGCTAAGCACTTATAGCTGGGTCCCTCCTATATATGAGGGAATACGACGTAATAGTGGTGGGGGCCGGGCCCTCGGGCTCGGCCTCAGCCTATTTCCTGGCACGGGAGGGCCTTTCGGTCCTCCTCTTGGAGAAGGAACGCCTGCCCCGCCCCAAGGTCTGCGCCGGGGCCGTCCCCCTGGCCGTGGAGGGGCTTTTAGGGTTCGGGGTCGGGGAGGCGGTCGAGGGAAAGGTGCAGGCCGTCACCTGGATCTGGAGGTCCGACCGTGCCACCTGGCGGTACCCTGAGCCTGTGCTCTACACCGTGATGCGGGACAGGCTCGACGCCCTCCTGGTTTCCAAGGCCCGGGCCGCCGGGGCCCAGGTGCTAGAGGGGGAACGGGCAGTCCGCCTTGACGAAGGACGGAATGAGGTCCTCGTATTCACCGAGCGGGGGCGATACAGGTGTAAGTTCTTAGTGGGAGCGGACGGCGCCGGGAGCATAGTAGCCCGGTATGTAGGGGACGTGGACCCCAGAAGGGTGGTCTCGACCGCGGAGGCGGAAATTTGGATGCCCTATGAGTTCCTTAAAGCCTGCAGGGGGCGGGCCTTCGTGGAGATAGGGGCTGTGCCCCGGGGGTACGGGTGGGTCTTCCCCAAGGCCGACCACCTCTCGGCCGGCATAGGAGGTCTGGGGCTTCGGGGGGTGCGGAAACACTTAGAGGGTTTCTTAAGGTCCAGGCTTCCCGGCCCCGTCCGGATGGAGGTCAGGATATGGGCCTACCCGCTCTGGGGGGCCAGGAGGCGTTGGGTCAGAGGGAGGATGCTGTTGGTGGGGGATGCCGGGGCTTTCGCCAATCCACTGACCGGGGCAGGGATATACACAGGGATATGGAGCGGCCTTTTAGCTGCCGAGTCCCTAAAGGAGGCCTTGTCCAGGAGGGACCTCGAGGATGCTTACATCCGAAGGGTGTTGGGGAAGATGGCCCCGGAGTTGTACGCGGCACGGAATCTTGGGTTGGTATATGCCTTCCCCGGCTTGACCTTCAGGGTCTTCCAACTGGGGCTCTTTCGGAGGAATTTCCTTCGCGGGAGCTACTTGGGGATTTGGAGGCACCTCACCCTGGGATTGGGGGGCTACACCTCGACCCAATTTTGACAAAACAGGAGTACGACATACCGTGCCCCTTATCTGTGGCGAACTACCGTCCCAGGGCCTTCAGGAATTCCCTCACCGCCCTCTCCAGACCCACGAAGACCGCATAGGAGATAAGGGCGTGGCCTATACTCACCTCCAAAAGCCCCGGCAAGGTGGCCACCCGAGGGAGGTTGTGTAAGGTCAGGTCGTGGCCGGCGTTCAGCCCCAGGCCCAGTTCCCCCGCAAGCTCGGCCGCTTCCCTGAGCCTTCCGAACTCCCTCTCCTGCTCCTGGCCAGGCCGGGCGTGGGCGTAAGGGCCGGTGAAGAGCTCCACTCTGTCCGCCCCCACCTCGGCCGCGGCCCGTATTTGCTCCGGATCCAACTTGCTGAATATGCTCACCCTGATTCCCGCATCCTTGAGCCTCCCGATAAACCCCGGAAGGCGGTCCCGCACGGCTAAAACGTCCAGCCCGTCCTCG
>DTXA01000153.1 GCA_012962735.1 Candidatus Latescibacterota bacterium | reverse complement strand
GCCCTCCCACGGTATCCATAAATAACGGAGCTCAATACACCAACTCCCAGAGCGTGACCCTTAGCATATCGGCCGAAAGCGGGGTTACGAGGATGAAAGTGAGCAACAGTCCGAGCGGAGGGGTGTGGGAGGGCTTCAGCTCCTCCAAGCAGTGGACGCTTTCGGACGGAGATGGGACGAAGACCGTATACGTACAGGTGGCATGGAACCAAGATAGCCAGGTCGACCCATCCGATCCCGGGAGCGATTCCATAGTTCTCGACACCCAGGGTCCCACAGGGAGCGTGGTCATAAACGGCGATGCTCAGTATACAAACTCCACTTCGGTGAGCTTGAGCATTTCGGCTTCGGATAACCTCAGCGGTGTGAGCCGGATGAAGATAAGCAACGATGGTGTAAACTGGACGGAATGTAACTACAGCACGAGCAAGAATTGGACGCTTTCAGGAGGGGACGGTCTCCGGACCGTGTACGTTAAGTTTAGGGACGGGGCCGAGAACTGGGGGCCCACATGCTCGGACGACATCGTCTTGGACACCACGGACCCTGAGGTATCCATCTACTGGCCTCCTTCGGACAACGGTCCTTCGAGCGTCACCTTCAAGTGGTACGGAAGCGATAACTTAACCTCCGATTCCGAACTTGAATATAGATACGTTCTGGATGAGGACCAAGGAGGGAATTGGTCAGGTTGGAGCTCGGACAAGAGCAAGAGTTACACAGGACTTTCCTTACACTGGCATACTTTTGAAGTAGAGGTCAAGGACAATGCTGGAAACACCGGCTCAGACTCCAAGACGTACCATGTCAATGTACCAGCTCCCCAGCTTAGTATATGGGGCAACTACGGGGGAAACGTGGGGCTTTCATGGACTGAGCCCGAAGGGGCGATCTGGTATGAGGTGAAGTGGTGGAGATATAATCCATACCAGAGCTGGACCCATACCACATATTCGACCTCCACCATAATTTCGGGGCTTGAAAGTGGGGTGACATATTACTTCAAGGTGAGGGCGTATTGCACTCATAAGCCTGGCGAATGGTCGAACACGGTGACAGCAGTTCCATAAGGGGGTGGATATGATGGCGATGCTTTTGGCGATCTGGGGTTTGTGCTTTGGAGAGGTTTTGGAGGTCTTCCCAGGGGCGAACAGGGTCTGGGTCGAGCTCGAGAACAGGAGGAGCCAGCCCGTCTTGGGAATTGTTGCAGATGTCAGGGATGCACCTGGGTGGCTCAGGCTTCGAAGCGGGAGGGTGGACGTTCCAGCGAGGGGGGTAGCCAAGCTTCCGTTGAGCATAGAGGTATTTAGTGCAGAGGATGGAAGGGAGGGTAGGTTGACCTTGGCCTTGAAGGATATCGAAGGGGAAAGCTGGGACGTCGAGGTGATGCTCAGGGTGGTGCTTCCGAAGAGAAGCGAGCTTCTTTCCAACTTCCCCGATCCCTTCAATCCCTCCACGAGGATTCCATATGTCCTTGCGGGAAGGGTGAGGGCGAGGCTTGAAGTCTTCAACAGTTCGGGACAGAAGGTAAAGACGTTGGTGGATGATGTTCGGGGTCCTGGAAGATATGTTGTGGTTTGGGACGGCAGGGACGAGGATGGCAGGGAGGTTGCAGGGGGAGTTTATCTCTTCAGACTTTCTGCGGGGGATTTCTGTGATGTAGAGAAAGGTTTGCTGTTAAAATAGGGGGAGGAGATGATAGGAGTTTTGCTCTTTGTCCTCGGAATGTGCGTTGCAGAGATGCAGGTTTCAGTGGACGGGGGAAAGATAAAGGTCGTGATACCTCCAGAGAGGGATGCTT
>DTXA01000152.1 GCA_012962735.1 Candidatus Latescibacterota bacterium | reverse complement strand
ATGGACAGGGATCCGAACGGTTCGGGACTGATCGGCGATCGCCCTTGTTATCGCCTGCCTTATCCACCACGTGGCATAGGTGCTGAACTTATATCCCCGTCTGTAGTCGAACTTGTCAACAGCCTTCATCAGCCCGATGTTCCCCTCCTGCACCAGATCGAGAAAGGTCAATCCCTGAGTTCGCCCCAGATATCTCCTTGCGATGCTCACCACGAGGCGGAGGTTCGACTCGATGATCCTGGCTTTGGCCTTTCCGGCGATCTCCTCCCCGTTTTTGATCCTCTCCAGGACAGAGAGGAGCTTATCATAGGGCATACCGGCCTTCCGCTCAATGGAGTCGATGAGTCTCAGAAGTCGGATCAATCTCCTTCCGCATCTCAGCAGATCACCGTCCCACATCTGTCCGTCGCCCGAGTTCCAGGTGTGGATTTCGATCGCCCGACATATCTCTTCAGCCTTGAGGTTTAAAGATCGCTCCATGCCGAAGATCCGTTCCTGAATCTTTTCCATCCGATCGGCGAGGTTCTTGACCTTATCCGTGATCTCTTTCAGCGCCTCCCTGTTTATGCGCGTTCGGATCAGGATGGATCTCACCCTCTCGTCATCCCCACCGGCTTTCTGAAGGAGGTCGAGCAATCTTCTGGCGATTTCGGCTAGTCTGGCCTCTTTCTCCCCCCCTCTGCCCCCTACGGGGAAGGAAAGCACATCGGAGGGCCGTCTTCTGTTTCTAACGGCGTCTATCAACATCAGCCTGAAAAGGGTGACGGCCATGGGCACCTCGAAGATCGCCTTTTGGATGATCCTCTCGCCCTCCTCGATCTCCCTGGAGAGCCTCACCTCCTCCTCCCTTGTCAGAAGCGGTCTCCTGGCTATCTCGCGAAGATACACCTTGGCCGGATCATCTATCTCGGTCACATCCTCCATCTCCTCTTCCTCCACATCCAGGTCGAGGCTATACGGCGTATCGTCGAGTATCTCTATGTTAAGGTTTTCGAGGGTTAAGATCAGATCCGTTATCTCCCCCGCTGAGATCAGCTCATCCGGCAATGCATCCGCTATCTCGGAGCAGGTGAGAAAACCTCTCTCCCTTCCGAGGCTTATCAGCGTATCATCGATTCTGCCTTTATCCATGATTTACCCCTTTCTCAGGGAGGAAAGCTCCATCAGTTCCCTGAGCAGAGCGAATTCATCACGATCGTTTGCCCCCGATTTCACCTTTTCCTCCATTTCACGGATGTTGAACTCCCTTATCTTTTTAAGGCATCCCTCGATGTCGGCGGCGACGTCGAAATCACCCTCTATCCTCTCATGCGCCTCCATGAGGAGGCTGGATATCACCCCCCTGAGCTTCTCATCGTCACACGAATCTATGATCTCCTGAACTTTCACCTCGCCGGCGGCGTCGAACCCCTTCCAAAGCATCGAGATGATCGTGGAGTAGGTCCTATTTGAGAGGTCGGAGGGGCTCAGTCTCGGCCTGATCTCCCCTATGAGATCCGGCCTATACAGGAGGTATCTGAGCAGTTTCCTCTCGATCTTCATCCTCGGCGAGATACGGGCTGCTTTTCGGGATCTGCGCGGTAGCATCCTTCCGGCGGGGAGTCTGACGCCCCGTCTTCTCAGCTCCGCCCTTATGGCGCCCTCCGCGAGGTCAAGCTCAAGTGCGATCCTCCTGACATATTCGCTCAGCTCGATCTGGCTTCGGACGTGTGAGATCATCTCGATCAGGTTCCTCACCGCCTCCATCTTCACCTCCATTTTTTGGATGTCCCCTCGTTTGGATGCGAGCTTCAGTTGGAACTCCACCGGATCGTCGGCGTTTTCCAGGTATCTTTCGAAGTGTTCGGCGCCGTTCGACCTGACGAATGCGTCGGGGTCCATGCCTTCGGGGAGGAGGGCCACCCTGACGCGTAAGCCCTCCTTCAGAAGCAGTGTCAGACCTCTGGCGGCGGCGTTTATTCCGGCCTCGTCGCCGTCGTAGACTATGATGACCTCATCGGCGTATCGTTTCAGAAGGGCCGCCTGATCCTCGCTGAGGGATGTGCCTGAGGAGGCGACGACGTTTCTGACCCCGAACTGATATGGGATTATCACGTCCATGTATCCCTCAACCAGAACCGCCCTCCTGGATCGGCGGATGTGGTCTTTTGCCAGGTGGAGGTTATAGAGCAGTTTTCCCTTGTGGAAGAGCGGGGTTTCGGGCGTGTTTATGTATTTCGGCTCAGATCCGTCGAGCGATCTGCCGCTGAACCCGACCACCCTGCCCTGGAGGTCGAAGATGGGGAAGATGATGCGGTTTCTGAAGTAGTCGTAGAGATTGGCCCCGTCCCGGCTTTCGGCTGCTACTCCGGCCTTCAGGAGCTCATCGGCCTTCAGCCCGGCCTTCGAGGCCGCCTCCAGAAGGCTTCGCCATCCCTGTGGCGCATAGCCGAGCTTGAAAGTCCTTATGCTCTCACCGGTGACCCCCCTATCCCTGAGATATCTCAAAGCCGCCCTGTTTTCAGATCTGAAGATCTGTTCGTGATAGAACCTGAGGGCGAACCGGAGGACATCCATCAATCTGTCACGGGCGGGGGCTGTTTCGGTTTGAGGCAGTCCGGGCAGGGATATCCCCGCCCGCTGGGCCAGTTTGCGCAGCGCCTCGCCATAGCTTATCCCCTCATACCGCATCACAAAGTGGATCACCGTCCCGCCGACGCCGCATCCGAAACAGTAAAAGAGCTGAGAATCCGGGGATATCGAGAGGGATGGGGTCTTGTCCTCGTGGAAGGGACAGAGCGCCTTATATCCCCTTCCGGCGGGCTTGAGCTGGACCCCATACTCCGAGATCACCTCGACGATATCGTTTTTGAGGCGAACCTGTTCAGAGAGGTTCATCTCCCCCCTCCGTCACTCAGCCCGTTTCAAGCGTCACCACCGTGACGCCATCTCCTCCCTCGGGAGGGTTTCCAAATCTGAAGGATCTGACGTGAGGATGGCCCGTCAGCAGCTCCCTGACGGCCCTCTTCAGCGCTCCGGTTCCCCTGCCGTGTATCACCCTGACCTGCTCCAAGCCGGCCAGGAAGGCGTCGTCCAGATATTTGTCCAGCTTCCTCTTGGCCTCATCGGCTGTGCAACCGATGAGGTTGATCTGGGGGCTGATCGAGGCGCGCTTGGTGAGCCTTATCTGGAGGAGCTGTGGAGGGGTGAGCTTCACCTCCTCCCCCGGCTCCAGCCGTTCGATGTCGGAGATCGGCACGGTCAGCTCCACGCCTCCCACCTGTATCAGCGCCTCCCCCCTGTCATCCCTGATCCTCACGACTTTTCCGGCGGCATCGAGCGACCTGATCCTGACGAGCTCCCCCCGGCTGTAAACCCCGCCCTTTCGATCCTCTCTCCTCTCCCTTTGAAGGCTTCTCCTCAGGTTTTCAATCGCCTCATGAGCCCTTTTGATGCTTTCCTTAGAGGCCTGTTGGCGTCTTATCTCCTCGATCGCCCTCTCTATCGTTCTACGTGCGCCGGAGAGGATCCTCCTGGCTTCCTCCTCCGCCGAGTGGATGATCTCCTCCCTTTCCCGTTCTATCCGGGCGAGCATCTCCTCGTATCTTTTCGCCCTCTCCTCAGCCTCCGAGAGCTTTTCGGCGATCACCCTCCTATTCCGTTCCATCTCCCTTCTAGTCCGTTCCATATCGGTCAACATCTCCTCGACGGCCACCGCCTCGCTTCCCATATACTCCTTTGCCTTCTCCAGGATCTCCTGGGGCATGCCGAGCTTATAGGCGATCTTCAGGGCGTTGCTGCTTCCCGGAACCCCCACAAGCAGTCTGTATGTGGGCTTAAGCGTTTGGGGATCGAACTCAACGGAGGCGTTTTCCATGCCTGGCCGGTTATGAGCGTGGACTTTAAGCTGGCTGTGATGTGTGGTTGCGATCGTTCTGGCCCCCGTGGAGTGCAGGTGGTCCAGGATCGCCATCCCCAGCGCCGCTCCCTCGGCCGGGTCAGTTCCCGCGCCCAGCTCGTCCAGGAGTATCAGGGAGTTGGGGTCGGCCTCGCGGATGAT
>DTXA01000151.1 GCA_012962735.1 Candidatus Latescibacterota bacterium | reverse complement strand
GACCTCCTCGATCTTCTCCCTCTCGACTTTGAGGGCGAGCAGCACCGGTTCGGCGCCGAGCTTTCTCGGCTCGACCACCGCCCCTATCCGCCTTACAACCCCCTCCTCTTTGAGCTTCCGCAGTCTCTCCATCAGCCCCTCCTCGCTCAGTCCGAACCCCTCTGCCAGCTTCGAGAAGGGTCTGGGATGTATCGGGAAGGAGCTTTGCACCTTTTCAAGCCATCCTCCCAAGTTTCCTCGCCACCTCCTTTGCGAAATATGTCAGGATCAGATCTGCACCCGCCCGTTTGATGCCCGTCAACACCTCCATTATGGCCCTCTCTTCGTCCAACCATCCCAGCCTCCCTGCGGCCCTTATCATGGCGTACTCGCCCGAGACGTTGTATGCGGCGATGGGTCTGAGGAACCTATCCTTGGCAGCCCTTATCACATCCAGATACGGGAGGGCCGGCTTGACCATAACTATATCGGCTCCCTCCTGGATATCGAGCTGTATCTCCAGGATCGCCTCCCTCAGGTTGGGCGGGTCCATCTGATAGCTCCTCCTATCACCGAAAGCGGGGGCGGATTCGGCCGCCTCCCTGAAGGGGCCGTAGAAGCAGGAGGCGTATTTGGCCGAATAGGACATGATGACCGTCTCCTTGAATCCCTCATCGTCCAGCGCCTCCCTTATCGCCTTGACCTGCCCGTCCATCATCCCCGAAGGTGCGACCACATCGGCGCCGGATCTGGCGAGCGAGACGGCCGTCTTACCTATAAGCTCAAGCGTCTCGTCGTTATCCACATCTCCGTTCCTGATAACCCCGCAATGGCCGTGGGAGGTGTATTCACACAGGCACACATCGGCTATGACGACGAGATCGGGCATGGCGTCCTTGAGCGCCTTTATCGCCTGCTGGACTATCCCATCATCCGAGTAAGCCTCGCTTCCAAGCTCGTCCTTGACCTTCGGGACGCCGAAGAGCATCACCCCCTTCACTCCTAACCCGTAGCTCTCCTTCACCTCCTTTAAAAGCTCGTCCACCGAGAACCTGAACTGGCCCGGCATCGAACTTATCGGCTCTCTCACCCTCCTGCCATGCACGACGAAGAGGGGATAGATCAGATCGTCAACCGAGAGCCTCGTCTCCCTGACGAGCGCCCTGATGTTCTCACTTCCCCTCAACCTTCTCATCCTGATCTCAGGGAACATACCGATCATCTCCCTCCCGATAGAAATACGCCATCCCCTTAGGCCTTGTGAACTCCAATCTGCCGGTCGTGGGGTCTAATTTTAACCCCAACGATTCCAGCGTTTCCACCCCGATGACGGTTTGGGCTCCTTCGAAGGTGATCCCTATCGCCGGCGCCTCCGCATCCTCGATCCCAACCACTATCCCATAGGCTTTAGCTTTGACCCTTCTTCCACCTCCCAGACGCAGATCGATCTCCCGCATGGGTCCCCATGCCCCTATCTTCTTGAGGGTTTTCTCGGGCAGGACGGTATAGGTCGCTCCCGTGTCTATAAGCACGTTTTTCAGCTTCAGGCTTCCTTCCCTCCCCTTTACCGTGACGTCCGTGTATATATGCCCCATCATACCTCCCCCTTTATCTCCTCGATAGAGAGGTAACATGCCGGGTCTTCGCCGAACGGATCTTTGAAGAGCTGGTCGGCCCTCGCCCTGAAGCCGCCGCATATCTCTTTGAAAAGGCAGATGCCGCATCTTCCGGAAAGCCTCCTGGGCCGATCCCTCAGGGCGGTCAGCAGCGGATCGGTGGATATGATCTCCGAAAAGCTCCTCTCCCTTATGTTGCCCAATCTCCTCTCCCAGAACTGGTTCGGGTAGACCCATCCCGACTGATCGACCCGCAGCAGCTTCGATCCGGAGCTCTCCCCGCCCTGAATTTTCAGATGCTGTAGTGCTTTTTCGGCTTTCTCAGGCACCTCCCTTCTAAGCAGCAGATAGAGGAAAACTCCGTCGAAGGGCGCCGTGACGGTGAGGATCTGCATCTCCGATCCCCTTTCGATCATCCCTTTAGCCTTTCGTATGAGCTTCTCTATGAGGTTTCGTTTCTCCTCCCTTTTCAGATCGTGTTCCGGCCTGGCACGGCCGGAGTAGACCAGGTGGTAGATGCAGAATCTCTTTATGCCGATGCTTTCCGCAAGATCTATAAGCTGGAAAAGCTCTCCGGCGTTGAACTTGGTTATGGTAAACCTGACCCCCACCCTTATCCCCTCGCTCAGGGCGTTCTCCATTCCCCTGATCGCCTCCCCGAAAGCTCCCTTTCTGCCCCTGACCCAGTCGTTGGTCCTTTCGAGTCCGTCCAGGCTAACCCCGACGTATGAGAACCCCGATCTTTTGATCTCCCTTGCTATCTCCTCCGTTATGAGCGTCCCGTTTGTCGAGAGGGCGGGGGAGATGTTGAGCGAGGAGGCGAACCGGCCGAGATCGAGTATATCCTCTCTCAGAAGCGGCTCCCCGCCGGAAAAGAGTATGGTTTTCACCCCCGCCTCCTTGAACTCCGCCAGGGCCCGAAGGGCCTCCTCATGTGGAAGCTCGCCGTCAGAGCTCGATGCGGAATAACAGTGAAGACATCTCAGATTGCATTTTGGGGTCACGTTCCAGACCAAGACCATAGGATGGCTCTCCCTCGAATACCTGATCCCGTCCGTCTTAGAAGGTTCCTCTGAGAGGAGCGCCGTCAAATTTATCATCTCATACCTCTTCTCAGGCCAATATACTTCTCACGGTCGAGGACTCTCTTCCTTGATCGGCAATTCTCTGATACGAGTCCCCGCATCTTCCAGCACCACAATAGCTCCTTCAAGTAGTGGCCTTTCGATCTTGGGCCATGCCCCCAT
>DTXA01000150.1 GCA_012962735.1 Candidatus Latescibacterota bacterium | reverse complement strand
CGTGGGCAAGGTATAGCCCAGCCTATCTATCAAGGCCACAACCTGGTCGGAGAGCTTCTGGGCCAGCTCCCTGTCGCTTCCGCCTACAGCTTGGGCAGCCTTGAATATAGCATTTGTTATCTTGGACTGGTCGAAGTCCACTATCCTTCCGTCCCTCTTGCGTATCTTTGCCGGCGGCATCTTCGCCTCCTATCTGTCAGCCCTAAAAAGCTCTTCGCTCAGACTATATCAATCCCCTCGGCAGGCGATCTCGCCGCCCACGAGGGTCATAACCACCCGGTACTCATGGTCCAACACCGCTATGTCGGCGAGCTTCCCGGGTTCTATGCTTCCGATCTCCTTCTCCATCCCCAGGACCCTTGCGGGGTTGAGTGAAGCCATACGGGAGGCTACATGGAGGGAGAACCCACAGAGTTCCGCGAGGTTCTTCACCCCCCTTTCCATGGTCAGTACGCTGCCCACGATTATGTCCGGGGAGTCTACAAGCCTCGCCACATCTCCTTTCCTGGTGCGGTAGCGCCTTCCATCGGTCATGCGGTATACCCCCTCAGGAAGCCCGGTCCCCTCCATGGAATCCGTTATGAGGACCACGTTCTCCACACCCATGGCTCTAACGGCGAGACGGATCATCAAGGGATGCACGTGGATCCCATCGCCGTTCACCTCGGCCGTGAGTCCCTCGGTGGCCAAGCAGATCTCAAGTAGGGAGGGCTGCTTGACGCCTTTCTCCCTTTCGGGCCTTTCGGGGAAGGCGTTGAAGAGGTGGCACACGTGGGAAAGACCGGCCTCCACAGCTCTCTCCATGTCCTCAAGTCCTGCGTCCGAGTGGCCCGCGGACGCCACTGTGCCGTTATCCCTCAGTGCCCTTATGAGCTCCAGGGCACCAGGAAGCTCGGGAGCTAAGGTCATAAGCTTGAGCTGTGGGACCAGGTACTTCCGGTACTCCTCGGGGTCGGGAAGCCTCAGGAACCTCTCGTCCATGCCCCCCTTCGTCTTAGGGTTCACGAAGGGTCCCTCCATATGGCCCCCCAGCACCCTGGCCCCTTTTTCAGGGGGGTCATCCTGGACCGAACGGACGTCGTCCAAAAACCTCAGGTACTCCTCCTCGGTCGCGGAGGCCAAGGAGGGGAGAAACCCAGTGGTGCCGAACCTCACCTTCCATTCAGCCATCCCTACTATCCCCTCCCGGGACTTTGGGTCGTGGGGGCCAAGGCCGTGGGTGTGCAGGTCTATGAACCCCGGCATCACCCACGCTTCCCCGAAGTCCAGGACCTCCTCGGAGGTCTGGCCCGAGGGAGGACCCACCTCGGAGATTCGCTCCCCCTCTATCCGCACCTCCCAGCCAGGGTGGACCCCGTCCGGTGCGACTACCGTCCCCCTGAGCACAAGCATCTAAGTTGCCTCCAACTCCGGAAGCTGCGGGAGGTTTTCGGGACGAAGGGCCCTGATCCTTATGAGGTACGCCTCAAGCCAGCCCCTGGCCCTGTCGGGGTGCATCGTGCTGTAGATTATCCTCTCGTGGTCTAAGGAGTTTATCCTGTCGTTTGCTGCCCTTAATGCGTCCATACAATTCTTGAGGGCCTGTTTCACCGGGATGCGCTCGGGGTTTATGTCTATGCCGAAGTATCCCCTGTAGCCGTACATCTTGAGCACATAGAGAGCGGCCTCTGTGGCCTCGGGACTTATCACTCCCACATCCAAGTCCTGGTCGTAGTTGCCTAAGGGCTGGCTGTTCCAGTGGGTGTGGGCCAGCCTTCCGTATTCCATAACGAGGCTGAAGGCGTACGGGAGGTCCTCGTAGCCCATAAGCACGTGCCCTACCTCAGGATTCATGGCCATCAATGCGTGGCCTTCTTTAAGCAGGCGCACGTTCTCCTCGGCTCTCAGCATCCCCTCGACCTTCTGGGCCAAAAGCAACCCTTCTGCGGTGGTGCCGTAAAGTATCCGTCCCCTGGGTTCGTAAGGCTTGGGCTCTACGGCGACCCTCACCGCCGGGACAGCGTCCATGGCCTCCGCAAGGCCCTCCGCGAACCTGTCCCTTGCGGCCACGAGGTCCATGCCGAAGAGGTTTTCGTAACCATCTATGCCCGGCCATACGATGGCGAAATCGGTCCCGGCCTCCTTGTTCAGCTCAAGCGTCCGCTTGACCCGCTCTACGGCCTCCCTCCTGACCTCGGGTATGGGCGACGAGAGTGAGCCGAACTCAAACTTGGCCTCGTAGAAGAGGTTGGGTACGATGGTGATGAGCCTTATTCCCGTTTCCTCCTCAAGCTTTTTATACAGGTGTAGGTTGTCCTCGTCGACCTCGTTGGGATAATGTGCCTCCACAGCCCTGAGGCCATAGTCCGCAAGCTCTGCGGCTATCTCGAGCCTGGCCTCTATGGACAGGTCCGGTGTGTACCTCTCGTGGAACCTGCCTCCCCCGGGGGAGAAGAACCAGACTCCCGCGGAGAACTTGAGCTCAAGCTCGAAGCTCTTCAGGTGCTCTACGAGCTCCTCCGGGCTCCTGCGCCGGGCTTGTTCCCTTAGATCTACGAATCCCATTGTCCCCCCTACGCTAAAACCACCATGTTGTCCCTGTGCACGACCTCGTCGGAGTACCTGTACCCCAAAAGGTCCTCTATCTCGAAGGACCTTCTGCCCCTTATCCTCCTGACCTCCTCGGCAGAGTAGTTGGCCAGGCCCCGAGCCACTTCCCCCGAAGGCCCCACTATGCCCACCATATCCCCCATCTCGAACTCCCCCTCCACATCGGTGACCCCAGAAGGAAGGAGGCTTTTACCGCGGTGGATGATTGCGTCCTCGGCGCCCGAGTCTATGTAGAGCTTTCCCCGCATCTCGAGGTTGAAGGCTATCCAACGCTTCCGGCTGGACATCCGGTCCGCCTGGGGGAGAAAAAGCGTGCCGAGTTCCTCGCCGGCTAAGATATCCTTGAGCCTGTGCTCCTTTCCGTGGGCTATCAGCGCCATCTCGCCTGAGGCCGTGACTATCTTGGCAGCCTCCACCTTGGTGCGCATACCGCCGCTTCCAAAGGGGCTTCCGGGGGCGCCGGCTAAGGCCTCTATCTCAGGGGTGACTCGCCCTACGACCCTTATGACACGGGCGTTCCGGTCCTTCTTGGGGTTCCCGGCGCAGAGCCCATCGATGTCCGTAAGCAACACCAAAAGGTCCGCATCCACGAGGTTGGCCACATGGGCTGCAAGGATGTCGTTGTCCCCCATCCTTATTTCTTCCGTGGCCACGCTGTCGTTCTCGTTCACGATCGGAAGGACCCCGAGGTAAAAGAGGGACTGGAAGGTGGCGCGGAGGTTGAGGTACCGGACCCTGTTGTTGAGTATGTCCTCGGAGGTGAGGAGCACCTGTCCCACCGGGACCCCGTGCCTGCGGAACGCCCTCTCGTATGCGTTTATAAGGAGGTTTTGGCCCACGGCTGCCACCGCCTGGAGCTGGGATATGGCCCGGGGTCGTGACCCGAGCCCGAGTTTCCTCATCCCCGCAGCTATGGCCCCGGAGGAGACCAAAGTAACCCTCCTCCCCTGACCCATCAGGGCTGAGATGTCCTCGGCCAGCCTCTCCACCACCTCCTCGTCTATCCCCCCCTCGGGGGCGGTGAGCACCCAGGTTCCGACCTTGACCACGAGGGAGCCTACATCCCTCAGGAGTGCCTTGCGGTCTACCATCTTACAGGCACCCCCTTGGATGCTAAGTACTCTTTGGCCTGCCTTACGGTGTACTCCCTGAAGTGGAATATGGAGGCCGCCAGCACCGCGCTGGCTTTCCCATCGGTCAAGGCCTCGTACATATGCTCGAGGTTGCCGCAACCGCCCGAGGCGATCACGGGTATCCTCACGGCCTCGACCACAGCCCTTGTAAGGGGTATGTCGTACCCGTCCTTGGTCCCGTCCCTGTCCATGCTCGTAAGCAGTATCTCCCCAGCGCCCCTGTCCTCCACTTCCCTTGCCCACTCCAGGGCGTTCTTGCCCGTGGGGGTCCTGCCGCCGTCTATGTGCACCTCCCAGCGAGGCCTTCCGTCCGGGTAGTAACCCACGAGCTTGGGGTCTATGGCGACGACTATGCACTGGCTCCCGAAGCGGCGGGATGCCTTGTCTATGAGGTCTGGATTGCGCACGGCGGCCGAATTTATGGACACCTTGTCCGCACCGGAAGCCAAAATCCTCCGGATGTCCTCCAAGGTGCGGATGCCTCCTCCTACGGTGAAGGGGATGAACACCTCCTCCGCAACCCTCCTTACCATATCCAACACTATGTCCCTCCGGTCGGAGGAAGCAGTTATATCCAAGAACACTAGTTCGTCGGCCTCTTCCTGGTCGTAGTACTTGGCCTGCTCCACCGGGTCCCCGGCATCCCGGAGGTTCAAGAAATTGACCCCTTTAACTACCCTGCCCCTGTCTACGTCTAAACAAGGGATTATACGCTTAGCCAGCATATCCCACCACCTCTTATGGAGAAATTAAAGGGATATCCCGCGGATTGTCAAGTTCAAAAGCCCAGTTCCCTCAGCCGCTCCGGGGTGAGTTTTTGAAATCGTCGGCAGAGCAACCCCTCCAAGTACCTGGCCAGAAGGTCCACCTCTATGTTGACCTGGTCCCCCGTCCTTTTGAACCCGAAGGTAGTAATGGAAAGCGTGTGGGGAATTATAGAGACGGAGAAGACCCCCTCTCGCACATCCACGACGGTAAGGCTCACCCCGTCCACGGCCACAGATCCCCTGGGCACGATGTACCGCAAAAGCTCCTGAGGGGGAAGGATCTCGAAGATGGCCCCCCCCGCGCGGTCTTCTCTGCGCGCGATCCTCCCCACCCCGTCCACGTGCCCGGCCATTATATGCCCCCCCAGTCGATCCCCTATGCTCAAGGCCCGCTCTAAGTTCACCCTATCCCCCCGCTTGAGCCTCCCCAAAGTGGTCCGTTGGAGGGTCTCCCGCACGGCCTCGGCCGAAAATACCCCGTCCCCCACCTTTACCACCGTGAGACAGACCCCGTCCACGGCGACGCTGTCCCCGACCTTCATCCCCTCCGTAAGCCCGGGGGCCCCTATGCGCAATCGACGCATCCCCCGCACATCCCGCACGTCCAACACAGCGCCCAAAGCCTCTACGATACCTGTGAACACCTCTCGGCCTCCAGGCAGAGGTCCTCCCCCAACCGCTTCGTCCTCACCACCTTGAGGGATATAGCCTCTGCGATGCGATCTATCCCCAGGTCCTCGAGAGGGGCTATCCCCTCCCCTACGAGCTTCGGGGCCACGAACACCACGAACCGGTCGCCTATGCCTGAGCGCAGGGCCGAAGTGAGCACCTCCCGTCCCCCTTCTATCAAGACAGAGATCTTCTCGGCATCGGCCAGCCTTTCCATAAGGGCCTCGAGGTCCACCTTCCCCTCCCGGCCGGGCAGGACCCATACCTCCACCCCCGTCTCCTCCAATGCCCTTCGACGCTCGGCGGAAGCCTCCTCGGTCGTGGCGACCACAGTCCCTCCTCCGGAGAGCACCTTAGCTCCCCGAGGGACCCGCAGTCTGCCGTCCAAGACCACCCTCAGGGGGTCCCTCCCTTTGGCCATCCGCACGGTGAGTTGAGGGTCGTCCCGGAGCACCGTACCCACCCCTACCACCACGGCGTCGGCCTCGGCCCGCAGGCTGTGGGCGTACTTCCTGGCTTTTTCCCCAGTTATCCAGCGGGAATCCCCGGATGCCGTGGCGATCTTGCCGTCTATGGTTTGTGCCCACTTGAGGGTTACGAAGGGCTTCCCCGTGGTGATATATCGGAAGTACGCCCTGTTGAGTTCCTTAGCTTCCTCCTCCAATACCCCAACTTCCACCTCCACCCCGGCCTCTAAGAGCCTGGCTATTCCCTTTCCGTCCATCAAGGGGTTCGGGTCCACAGTGGCACACACCACCCTGCTGACTCCTGCCTCCAAGATGCGGTCCACGCAGGGGGGCGTTTTTCCATAGTGGACGCAGGGCTCCAGGGTCACGTAGAGCGTGGCTCCACGGGCCCGGTCCCCGGCTCGTTTCAAGGCCACCACCTCGGCATGGGGCCCGCCCGGAGGTTGGGTATAACCCTCCTCCACCACCGAGCCTCCCCGTACCAACACCGCCCCCACAGCCGGGTTAGGACTGGTGGTGCCCAAGGCGCGGCGGGCCAGGCGGAGCGCCCTTTTCATAAATCTTCTGTCCTCAGGCCGCATAAGGACACCTCGTACCAGATCTCAAAGGGTCACCCAGCGAACCCGAGCGTCGGCGGTCCCCAGCAGCATCTCCTCCCCCGAACGCAGAGTACAGGTTATGGTCCCTCCGACCGTCCATGTGCAAGCCCTCCTCCCCTCGGGAAGACCCAGGAGGCCTTCGGACCTACGTAGTGCCCAGCCAGTCCCCGCCCGTCCAGGCTGATAATGTGGAGGTAGTAGTATTCGTTGGACTGGACCACTTCGAGCCGGCCGTCTGCGCACAACACCCACCAGCTTGCCGTCGCCGTCTACGTCGGCCGCGGCTATAGAGTTCACCCGACCCCTCATCCGGGCCGTCCAGCGGGCCTCTCCTTCGGGGTCCAGCCATGTGACCGTCCCGGGCGGCCCGGAGAGGCCCCAAATGACAACTTACCAAGATGTTGTCTCAATCGCCTTTTTCAAGGCAGCTCTCGCCAAAATCCTTGTAAATCCAAAGTCGGTAAAGGCGAACCTTCCTGTGTTACCAACAGGAGTATCTCGGTACAGCCAAGCACAACGGCATCACATCCCTGTTTTTCTAATTTGCCGATTACTTCATAGAGGTATGCACAGGATTCAGGGTAAATACGTTGCATCCAACTAAAGTTCTATGACCTCGGCCCGCATCTCGTCCAAGTCCAAAATTACCACCGTGGACCTGCCGTACAGCCATCCTCCGACCTCTCCGGGGTTGACCACGAGGGGCCTGCCCTCCCTTACCTCTGCCTTGTGGGTGTGGCCGTACACCACTAAATCGTATTCCGGCTTCAGGAACTCCTCAAGCCGGTCCGGCTCGTGCATCACCGCGATGCGCCGGCCCTCGTGTGCGAAGGTGTGCGGCCCCTGGTGGATCTCCCCGATCCCCTCGAAGGCCCTCAGAAGTCCCTTCCTCTCCCCATCGTTATTGCCGAAGGCACCCACAAGTGGGCACTTAAGGGCCCTGAAGTCCCGGGCCACGAAGGGGGCTATGAAGTCCCCCGCATGTACTACGAGCCCTACTCCCCTGCTGTTGAAGATCTCCACGGCCTTCCCAATCAGCGGCCGGTTATCGTGGGTGTCCGATATTATCCCGAGCAAGGCCATGTTCCCTCCTCACTTCAGCCATCGTTCGAACCATCCGAAGGCGTCCTCCTGCATCTCCCGGTCGAATTTGTGGGGACCCAGGTAGAACCTCCCCTCATAGGCCTCCGGGCATCCGGCCTTTTCATAGATGGCTTTGAGCTTCTGGTGGGCTTCCATTTGGCCCTTGAGGGTGTAAAGTGGATCTTTCTCGTCGTACTGGACCATAAGGGGTTCTGGGACCCGAAGCGCTATCAGGTCCGGAAGGTCCAGGTACCGGGGCAAAAGCGGCAGGTATAACATCCAGGTGTGGCACTTAATGTGGTCGAACAGGAGTTCCCGGAAGGTGCTCATAAACCCCACGCACACAGCGCACCTTATCCTCGGGTCCAGGCCGGCCAAGAATATCGTACGAAGGCCTCCACCCGAAAGTCCACCGCACCCGATCCGCTCCGGGTCGACCTCCGGCCGGGTCAGGAGGCAGTCCACGCTCCTGCGGTCCTCCCAGGAGAAGACCCCAGGCCAGGTGGTCCCCGTGGCAAAGAGGGTTTTGGCGATGAGGTGTTCGTGCTCGCCGGCGAAGCGGTTGTACTCTTCTATGTACTCCCGGCTTCCCTCCCGTAGGCCCTCGAATCTCCTGCCGAACTCCTCCGGCAGGGAGTCCACCCCCACCTTCCGGGAGCCCCAAAGGAACAGGTCCACGGCCAACACCGCGAACCCCCTCCGGGCCAGCTCGGTGGCCCAACTCCTCCCCCCATAGCACTCCTCTTTGAACTCCCGGAGGACCTCGGGTTCATCCGGCACGGCCACGATCTTCTCCTTGCCGAAGTACTTGAACCCCCCATGGTCGTGCAGGGCTACCACTGCCGGGAGCTTCCCTCCGGAGCCCTTCGGATACAGGAAGAACCCCTCAGTCCTGGGGCCGTAGGGGAGATCGTACGATATCTTCTCCACCACAAGTTCTCCGTCCTCCCAGGAGCTCTCCACCCTGGGGTTGAGGGGGACGGGTTCGGGGTCGAACGCCATCAGCTCGTGCACCTTGGCCCTGGCCCGTGCCCTCCAGGCCTCTAAGTCCGCTCCCCGGTAGTTTAGAAAAGAAAGCTTGGGGGAAATCCTCCCAGCAACGGAATCCACCAGTTCGTAATAAGTCCCTATATCGGGCCGCATATCTCCTCCTCCGTTGGAAACTAACTCAAAGATAAGATGTAGCCCGGAAGAAGGCAAGGTCCTCGCTATCTGTCTCGATAGGAGTACTACAGAAAAGCCCGCATACAAATCGTTACATAAGCAGTCTTTCACGGTCACTATAGCGCTAGATGGTGGCGATGGCCTCAAAGGCATGTCCTGTAATATACGCTCCCGAATGTGCGGCTTGACTCCTCGTACAGCCACCACATCCACACGGCACCCCAACAGGCATATTATCCCAGTTCCTCGAGATTCCTCCATATCGCCTTGTCCAGTTTTTCCGTTTCCGTCATCTGGTCACGTAGCTCAATATACCCTTCATGAAAGGGCTTGTTTGGGAATCTCTACCGGCTATGTTACGCGTTCATACAAGCGGAGGGATATCTTTCAGGTAAACTTCCTGCGGATCCAACCGTCTTGACAGGGGGGTATACAGGTAGTATATTGTCAAAAACCTATGGGATATGCCCTTTGACATCTACTTTAGGGAATGGGAGGGAAAGATGCCGGACAAGATCAACGTGATCTTCATCCTTACGGACGACCAGGGCGTCTGGGCTGCCGGGTGTTACGGAAACCCGGAGGTCCGCACTCCCAACATAGATCGGCTGGCTGCCATGGGAGTTAGGTTCCAGAACTTCTTCGTGGCCACTCCGGTCTGCTCCCCGAGCAGGGCCACGCTGCTCACGGGACGAATTCCCTCCCAGCATGGGGTGCACGACTGGATCAGGGAGGGAAACGTGGGACTTAATGCCATCCGATATTTAGAGGGCGAAATTACCTACACTGACATAATGGCCCGCCACGGCTGGACCTGTGCCATAACCGGCAAGTGGCACTTGGGCGACAGCCAGATACCGCAACACGGGTTCACCCACTGGTTCGTCCACCAGCGCGGCGGTGGTCCGTACAACAACGCCCCCATGGTGCGCAACGGCCAATTAGTGAACGAGCCGGGGTACATCACGGATGTCATCACGGACGAAGCCCTGATGCTCATCGACCGCTATGCGAACGAAGGGGTCCCCTTTTACCTGAGCGTACACTACACAGCCCCCCACAGCCCCTGGACCGGCCATCCACAGGAGGTTGTGGATTCCTACGACGACTGCCCATTTGAATCCTGTCCACAGGAGCTCCGCCATCCCTGGGCTATAGAGCTGACGGACCAGTGCCTCGGCAACCGAGAGATGCTCAAGGGCTATTTCGCGGCCGTGACCGCGATGGACATAAACGTGGGGCGCATCTTGGACAAGCTGGAGGAGCGGGGCCTGAGGGAAAATACATTAGTTATTTTTATGAGCGACAATGGATTTTCCTGTGGGCATCACGGATTCTGGGGCAAGGGGAACGGCACCAATCCCCGCAATATGTACGAGAACTCCATCAAAGTGCCCGCTATCTTCAGCCATCCCGGCGCGATCCCCGAAGGCCGGGTGGAGGACGTCTTGGTCTCGGCCTACGATTTCATGCCCACGCTCTTAGAATACCTCGGTCTGCCGGTCCCCGAGGACAGAGACCTTCCCGGAAGGTCCTTCCTTCCCCTGCTGCGAGGTGAGAAGATGGAGGAACGGGAGAACGTGGTCATCTTCGACGAGTACGGTCCCGTGCGCATGGTGCGAACGAAGGAGTGGAAGTACGTCTACCGCCACGCCCACGGGCCTCATGAGCTGTACGACTTGGTGAACGACCCCGACGAACGAAGGAACCTCGCCGACGATCCCGGCTATGCGGATAAGATCCGCGAGCTGAAGGCCACTATGGACGAGTGGTTCGCCCGGTACGTGAACCCCCACAGGGATGGCCTGCGGCAGGACGGCAGCGCGATGGGGCAGACGGAATTCGTGCCCCCAATGTAGAAAGATGGCTGGACCTCCCAACATAGACAGGTTGGCTGCCCAGGGCGTCCTCTTCGAGAACGCATAATATACCACATGCCTGGTCTGCAGCCCGGCGAGGGCGCCCACTGGCGGGATGTGAGTTCGGCGGGGTGAACGACCTGGCCATGACGCAGAGGACATTGCGCTGGGGCAATTTGAAATACGGATATAACTGCTGGGAGGATGAACTCTACGATCTGAGCATGGACCCCCACGAAGCTCGCAACCTGATCGGGCATTCGGAGGGACCTGTGAAGGAGCCCGTCCGGAGGGTGCAGGAGAGGGGGGTTGGGGGCAAGGTCTTCACGGGATGGAAAGAGGGCCCTATAGCCTGGATCAACCTTGTCTCCTTTCTGCACGGGCTGGGGGTGTTCAGTTCCCAGACGGTATTGCCGGTATATATGAAGGATTTAGGCGGCACAGATTTCCTCGTATCACTTTCCATGGCCCTGTTCTACCTCGTGCGGGGCCTGCTCACATTCTTCTCCGGGACCTTCTCCGACACATCCGGAAGGCGCGGCCCGATAGTCTTAGCTCTGGCCCTCTTCAGTTCGGCCCATGTATGTTACGCCCTCAGCCGAACTCCCACAGCTATTTTGGCCTCCATCGCTGTTCAGGCCACCGCAGCGGGGCTATATTGGCCCGTGGTCTTCGCCCTGATATCGGGACATTCCGGCCCCGGGGAGAGCGCCCGCAACATCAGCAAATTTCTATCGGCTCTCGGCATTGGAGGGATAGCGGGAAGTTGGCTGGGCGGGGTGGTGGCAGACCTGTTCTCCCCCCAGATCACCTTCTGGCTCGGGTTTGCGGTCTTAGCCCTCGCATGCCTGGCCTTCTGGCTTTTCATCCCGGAGGACGGAAGTCCCGGGAATGGGGGGAGGTTCCGGCTTGGGGATATATTCTCAGTGTCCTCAGAGGTGCGGAGCCTGAGCCTTTTGGCCGCCGGGGCCACTGTGGTATGGGTGGTGTTCAATGTGGGGATGCCTCTCTGGCTGAGGGGCCTCGGAGCGAGCTACACCTTCATAGGCGGGACAAGGGCTGCGGCCTCCGGGGCGAACTTGGGGGTGGTGGCCCTGGCCCCGTTTTTGGTCGACCGTCTGGGATTCCGGCTTTCTTTGTCCTTATACCTGTTGCTCTGCGGGCTGACGATGATCGGAGTGAACATCTCGTCCAGTCTCCTTCTCGCCGCTGCGCTCTTCTCCCTCTTCTGGGGGAGCTCCGGGATGGAGGTAGTCGGCTGGACCTCCTCAGTTGAGAGGACATCGCCCGAGGGGAAGGTCGGAGCGTCTATGGGCATGTTGAGGGGACTCAGGGACCTCTTCACCCTCGGATACCTGTTGGCATTCGGCATCCTTGCACAGTACTGGAGTATGCGGGGGGCGTTCATCTTCGTGGCCGTCGTCTTGACGGGACTTTCGGGGATGGTATGGGTCTATCTCAGACCTCAAAAAAGGAGGGAGTTATGGCGAAGCTCGCTTTAAGAGGTGGGGAGCCTCTCGTGAAGAGGACCTTAGGCAAGAGCTGGCCCATATTCGACTGGAGGGAGGAGAGGGCGCTTTTAGAGGTCCTCAGGAGCGGGCACTGGTGGAGAGGGGGGATAGATCCTTTGGAGTCCAAGGTGTCCCAGTTCGAGGACAAGTTCGTATCTTACTGTCAGGCGAAGTACGGGATCGCGGTCACGAACGGAACCCAGGCCTTAGAATGTGCGCTTAAGGCCGCAGGTGTGGAAGCAGGCGACGAGGTGATCGTGCCTGCCCTGACCTTCGTGGCCACCGCGACATCCGTGGCTTTAGTTAACGCCGTGCCGGTCATAGT
>DTXA01000149.1 GCA_012962735.1 Candidatus Latescibacterota bacterium | reverse complement strand
TTGAGAGACCCCGAACGGCTTAAAGGCAAATGTGGGGTATGCGAGTTCAAATACGTCTGCGGTGGCTGCCGGGCCAGGGCATACGTCAGGAGGGGAGATCTCCTGGACGAAGAGCCGCAATGTATCCATGTCCCTGCATATTGACAAGCCCCTTTCTTAAGTTATTGGAAAGCGAAGACTTCAGATTTCTGGAGGGCAAAGTCAGGCCGCTGGTATCTATGGGCAATCATAACCAAGTTCAGCATGTTCTCCCGCCTCATGCAGGACCCGGAAACCAGCGACATCCCCGTCGTGATGTTGACAGCTGTTAGGCGCAGCATGGGGATGTCCTTCTCAGCCGAAGCTATGAAGGAGTTCTTCGGCAGGGGACCGGCGGCGTACCTGGAGAAGCCCGTGGACCCGGATGGGCTGAGGGAAGTTCTCAGGAAGACCTTAGAAGGCGATATCATTCCTTGGAGTTGGTGTAGGGCATTCTCCGCTGGGTCCTTCTAAATGGCTGTTCGCCGACTTGTTCCCTGAGAAGAGTGAAAGTAGGAGAAAGATGCTCAGAAACAAGGCTCCTAAGTTCATATCTGAGAGGTTTTCTTTGTACCTTAGGGCCCTCACCCAGTTGGAGGAGAGCGGGGTTAAGATAATATCCTCCGACGACCTGGGAAGGCTGGCCGGAGGTAACGGGGCCTTAGTTAGGAAGGACCTTTCTTACTTCGGGGAGTTCGGGATAAAGGGGGTGGGGTATAACGTCTCGGAACTGAGAAGGGAGATATCCAGTATACTCGGCATAGATAGGAGATGGAAAGTGATAGTTGTGGGGGCTGGCCACCTTGGCTCGGCCCTTATAGGATACAAGGGTTTCAGGGAGAGGAATTTCGAAATAGTGGCCGCCTTCGACATGGATAGGACGAAGATAGGTACAGAATACCTTGGGGTCCCTATAAGGGATATAGCGGAGTTACCCGAGTTCGTCAGGAGGGAAAGGATAAAAATTGCTGTGGTGTCGGTCCCCAGGGAATCGGCCCAGGCCGTAGTAGACCTGCTCGTGAGCTCCGGGATAAGGGCCATCCTCAACTTCGCTCCGGTGAAGTTGCACGTTCCAGAGGATATCTTCCTGAACAACGTCGACCTCTCCACCGAACTGGAGAGCTTGACGTTCCTTCTGACGAACTTGGGAGGGGAAAGATGAGGCTTCCTGAGAGGGTGGGGAAGAAAGCTGGCGGAACGTGTTTTTATGCTATCAGTGTGGGAAATGCTCCTCAGGATGTCCCACAGCTTACATAATGGACCTCCTTCCCCATGAGGTTGTAAAACTTGGCATGGAGGAGGTACTGCGGTTGGGGAGCATCTGGTTCTGCACCTCCTGTGGGACGTGTTTGGCCAGGTGTCCGAGGGAGGTGGGCCTTAAGGAGGTCATGGAGGCCTTAAAGAGGCTCTGTCGCAGGGAAGATGTAAGGCCTGTGATGGCCGCGTGTCGATCTTCGACGAGACCTTGAGGACAGGAGGGTACTAAGTATTCGGTCGGAAGTTAATTGACAGATCACAGCACCCTTCTGAGCCAGAAATCACCTGAGAACACACCAGCGAGCTTCAGAGAGAAGAAATACTCATGGTTTTCAACAGGATTGAGCTGAAGCCACCTTATCTCAATCCCCAACTCCTTCTTTGGCAGTATGAGAAGTTGCCCTGTTCAGAAACAACGTTATCCTCCATCTTTCCCTATCTCCAGTTATGGGCACCTGTCCACCCCCCAAAGCCCAGCATGCCCTGAAAGGTGAGCGGACTCTCCAAGGAGTTCGGTCTTACCCAGGCTACGGTGAGCGATGCTGTGAGGTCCCTTGTAGAGAAGGGGCTTGTATCCAGGAGTCCCTGTTGGGAGGATGGGCGTGTCCAGGTCCTGGGGTTGACCTCCTCTGGCAGGGAGCTTACAAAGAGGATATCCGATTGGCAGGTTCCGATAATTGAACAGATAGAGGCATTCCCCTATGAGG
>DTXA01000148.1 GCA_012962735.1 Candidatus Latescibacterota bacterium | reverse complement strand
GGCAGGGTCTGTCCCCACACGCAGAGGTGGGACTGGACCTCGGGGTGGTCGGTCTCCTCGTTTATTATGTTCGGCTGGAAGATGTAGTCCACGCCCTTGCGGGCCAGGGTCAGGATGTGGCCGTGTGCCACCTTTATGGGGAAACAGGGCTCGGACACCGACGCCTCTATGCCCTCCTCGACCACCTCCCTGTTGGTTTCGTCGGAGAGCACCACGGCGAACCCGAGCTCCTCGAAGAACGCCCTCCAGAACGGGAACCTGTCGTAGGTATACATACACTTGGGTATTCCGATCGAGCCCCTGCGTCCCCCCTTCCCCTCCTCGTATCCATCCAACAACAGCTCCCTCCGGAGGGTCATAAGGTCGGACAACACAGGCTGCCTTTCCACCTTAGCCCTCTTGCGATACCGGTCCGAGCACTTGTCCCCCCAGTACGTCCTCTCTCCCTCTATGACGAACTCCTTGATCTCACACCTGTTGGAGCACCCACGGCATGTGAACTCCCGCACCCGGTAGTCCACCTGGTCCAGCCGGTACCCCCGGAAGCGGGTCTTTCTGCCGGTGCGCTCCACCTTCTCCTTGGCCAACAGGGCCATCCCGATGGCCCCTATGACCCCGTTGTACGGGGGCACGACTATGCGCTTCCTCAGGACCTTCGAGAAGGCCGCAGCGACCGCATCGTTGTAAGCCGTGCCGCCCTGGAAGAAGATGTAATCGCCGATGTATCGGCCCCGTACCACCCTATTTAGATAATTGTGCACCACAGAATAGGCCAGCCCCGCCACCAAGTCCTCTACTTTGGCCCCCCGCTGAAGGTACGAGACAAGGTCCCGCTCCATGAAGACCGTACACCGCTCCCCCAGCCTGATAGGGCTTCTGGAACTCATGGCCTTCTGGGCGAACTCGTCCACGATGCTGATCCCGAGCTTCTCGGCCTGTTCCTCTAAGAACGAGCCCGTCCCGGCGGCGCACGCCTCGTTCATGGTGAAGTCCACCACCACCCCGTTCTGGATGCTTATGAACTTGGAGTCCTGGCCGCCGATCTCGAAAATGGTGTCGACCTCCTCGCCTAAGAACTTCTCAGCTATAAAGGTGGCCCCGGTTTTGTGGGCCGTGATCTCGTCGTTGACCGTATCCGCCCCCACCAACTCCCCTATTAGCTCCCTCCCGGAGCCCGTGGTGCCCACCCCCCTTATCTCCACCCAGCCACCCACTTGCTCCTCTATCTCCCTGAGTCCTTCGGTCACCACCTCCACAGGACGGCCCCGGGTGCGGGTGTATATCTGGTAGATCAGCTCCCCATCCGGTGTGATGAGGGCGAAGTTCGTGCTCACCGAGCCGACATCTATCCCCAAGTACGCCTTGACCTTCCCTGAGCCCGGGAGCGTGTACGGGCGGACCTCATCCCGCAACAGCACGACGTTCTCTAAGGAGAGGGGCTCTGCAGAGGGGAACTCGTATTTGGCCTCGTACGTCCTGAACCTCTCCAGCTCCACCTTTCCGCCCGCCTCCCTCGCCTCTATCAGGGCGGCCCCTAAGGCCCCCATCCACGCATGCGCTTCCGGTACAATTAGGTCCCCCTCCCCGAGCTCGAAGGCCTCCCGCATCGCCCAGACCACCCCCCTGTTGGCCGCCACCCCGCCGATGAAGGCCACAGGAGGGACGACCTCTTTCCCCTTTACAATGGCCCCTTTGAAGTTTCTGGCTACAGCCTGACACAGGCCCTTCAACACCTCCGGAGGTGCGTATCCCCGCTGCTGGGCGTGGATCATGTCGGTCTTGGCGAACACCGAACACCTTCCCGCTATGGTGGCGGCCCTATCGGTCGCCAGTACCACATCCCCTACCTCCTCGATGTCGTATTCTAAGCGCGCGGCCTGCTGATCCATAAAAGAGCCGGTCCCGGCAGCGCAGTCTCCGTTGGCCTCGTAGTCCAAGATGTGTACCCCCTCCCCCTCGGGCTCGATGCGCAGGTACCTGGAGCTTTCCCCCCCCATCTCGAACACCGTGCGAACTTCGGGGTGACACCGGCCCACAGCCTCAGCCACGGCCTTGAATTCGTTCTCCAGGGGCGCGCTTAACACCTCTCCCACCAACCGCGCTCCGGAGCCCGTGACCCTTATGCCCCGGATGGCTCCGTCGGGGAAGGCCTCTAACCACTGCCCCAGAAACTCCTTAGCGGCCTGGAAGGGGGTGGCCCGTATGCGTTGATACGGGGAGCACAGGAAGGGCCTCCCGTCAGCGGTGCTGAATGGACCCCGGAACCGGTCCGGGTGCTCCCGGACGAGCTTCTCTAAGGCCTTCCGGTCATCGATATCCCCAACGACCACGAGCTGCAGACTTACAGAGCCTATGTCTATGCCCACCGTCAACATCTTCCCCCCTCAGAACTTCTTAGATTCCCCGAATCCCATGACCACCACCTGGGTGGGGGAGCTGGAGAGCCTCCGGGCGAACTCCTCAGGGTCAGCCTGGATGACCGGAAAGGTGTTGTAGTGCATGGGAACTGCTACCCTGGGCCTTAAGAACTCTACGGCCTTGGCCGCCTCGTCCATGTCCATGGTGAAGGTGCTTCCGATGGGGATGAACGCCAGGTCCAATGGGTACAGCTCTCCTATGAGCTTCATATCCCCGAAAAGTCCTGTGTCCCCTGGGTAATACACCGTCCTTCCCCCGATCCGCACCACGAACCCACAGGCGACTCCTAAGTATCTGCCCTCTAAGGAAGAGCCGTGGGTGGCCTGCACGAGCTTCACCCACCCGAACGGGAACTGGTTGCTTCCTCCTATGTACATGGGATGTGCCTTGGCGCCCCGTTCCCGACAGTAGACCGCCAACTCGTACGGGGCCACAATAACAGCTCCGGTCCTCCGGGATATCTCCACCGCATCACCTATGTGGTCCGAATGGCCGTGGCTGACTAAGATCCCGTCCACCTCTATCGCATCCGGCCTCATATCGGCCTGTGGGTTATCCCTGAGGAAGGGATCGAAGATGAGGGAGCCCTCCTCCCCCCGTAGCTCAAAGCAAGCATGCCCGTGGTAATGTACCTCTAACATCTTTCCTCCTATTGGACAAGTCTTCCAACGGATAGGTATATCCCTCCCGCATCGGCCTTCCGGCCTCTATGTGCCTCCGCACGAACTGCCCACAGTTGCTGCCTATCCGGTTCTCCTCCACCTCCCCCACGCTCACGATCACCTCGTACCCGGACTCCCTGAGCTCCCGCACCACATCGTAGTCCTCCCCGGGCAGGTCCGGGTCTATGTAAGAGGTCAACCCGCTTTCTCTCGCCCGGTAGGTGGGGTTGAGCGGGGTGATCTTTATCAGGAAAAGTTCAGGGGGAAAGTATTCCAGGAGTGCCCTCGCTTCCACCGGGACCCCCTTCGCCAGTGCGAAGTTCAAGGTGACCTTCCTGTCCCCGGGCTCGAAGAACCTCTCCCCGTACTCCGCCATCTCCTCGAACCCCCACTTCCGCGCAGGTATCAGTCGGTCCCGGACCTCCGGATCGGTGGAGTGGATGGAGAACTGGAGCTGGAACTGGCCGCGGTAGAGCCGCCTTTTCACGTCCAAAAGCTCCTCGAAGAAATCCTCCGTGCCGTACGGAGCCACGGTGGACAGCGAGGGCAGGAGTCCAGGAGCCTCGTACCTCCGGGGAAGCTCATCGAGCACTTCTACCACGGCAGGGTTGAAGGCCGGCTCCCCCATCCGGGCGAACTGGACCTTGAACTTCTCCACAGGGACCGCTCCGTCCGGGAACCGCTTACGCACGAGATAGTCTATCTGTCCGAGGATCTCCTCCTTGGAGAGCTTCCCCCTATACTCACCCCCCGCATCGCACATGGGACATCCCACAGGACACCCAAACAGGGTAGATACGATGAGCACCCACTTTTTCTCCAGGGGAACGGGAGGCTGAACGGACTCCACGAACTCCACCATCCGTCCGTCCCGCATCTGGGCTATGT
>DTXA01000147.1 GCA_012962735.1 Candidatus Latescibacterota bacterium | reverse complement strand
GGTTCCTGAAGCGCTTCTACGTGGACGGCCACGAGTACAACGTGGTGGCCATCAAGACGCGGGGCACCACCGAGTTCAAGTTCATCACCATCCGAACCCCCATCCCCAAGGTTCCGGTCACCATCGAGCAGCACTCGGTGAGGCTGCAGGAGTACCCGCTGGAGGAGCCCCTCTCGGTGATGCCGCCGTACAACTATGAGCACTACATCCTGAAGGACGTCCAGGCCATCACCGAGTTTGTGGGGGACGAGGACGGGGATGGCATTCCCGACCAAGAGCTAGTGGACTACCTCGGTGATCTGGTAGGGCCGGTGCCACCCATCCTTCAACGGAACGGTCCCTTCCCCTACGAGGGTGTGGGACCCTACAGCCCCTACGATGACGAGAGGGAGATGTACCTCCTTTACGTCAGGGAGGACAAGAACCCGCAGTTCCTGGGCGAGCTGAAGCAGAAGTACGGCCAGGAACTGGTGACCGAGGAGATCGAGTTCTGGTACGTGGAGCAGTGGTGGACCCTGCCCTGGGCATACACCGAGTTCGTGCTGCCCGACATCCGGGACGAGATCACCGGCCCCGACAACCCGGACCTGTACCTCCTGACCAGTGCCTTCACGGCCCCTCAGAGCGAATATCTCCAGTGGATCCAGGATGTGGCCGACCCCCTGAGGTACAATGTGAGCTGGGACGGCACAGCTTGGGTACACGATCCAGAGGAGAACACCATGCCGGAGGGATGGAGGCCTCGGATCAAGATCTGGTTCGATCCGGCGGTAGAGGGCAAGAAGTACAAGGACGAGGAGGGACTGAGGATCTACGGCCGGGGAAATGAGGGGGCAGGGGACACGACGGTGGTGACCGACACCGTGGTGACCCAGGTGGCTACAACGACGGCCATCGTTGAAGTGCCCCCCTACACCGACCCCTGGGCCCCCTTCAACCCCCAGTTGCCTCAGGCGCCCAGGAAGGACTCCCTGACCCTCAACCCGGCCTACATGGATGGGTTCCGACACGGGGGCGAGCCGTTGGCCTCGCTCTACGCCCAGATCTCCATAGAAGAGCGCGATGCCCGGGAGAAGGTCTTCCCACGGATGTGGTATGAACCGGAATACCTGGACAAGGTCCTGACATCCGAGATTGGCCCTGGCGGCCTCATCACCCCCACCCAGGTCTACACCTTCCCCGCCCTGATGCAGGAGTTCACCTACATGTACCTGGACACCCTGGATCGGCCCAGCCACGGCCAGCCAGGAAAGAGCCAGTTCGCCTTCC
>DTXA01000146.1 GCA_012962735.1 Candidatus Latescibacterota bacterium | reverse complement strand
GAAGACCCTCTCCTTGGTGTAGAGCAGGCACTCCCTACCGTTGCCGGGCTTTATCCCGCCGAATATCATGGCGGCCCTTATGGCCCAGTTGAGGGGATAGATCGCTGTGGTCGTATCCCTCCCGTAGGGCACTATATACGTATCCCAGCTCATTTCCACGTCCGCTTCCTTGAGCTGATCTATTATGCTCCTCCCGTCCACGCTCGAACCGACAAATATAAGTAAGTTCCTCTTCTGAAGTTCCCTGACGATGTATACCGCTGTCTCGACGTCGGGCGCGGCCCCCAATATGGCCGCGAACCCCGGCATCCTTCCGTCCACGAGCTGTATGCCCAGCTTCCTCTGCCACGTGTCGGTGAGGAATCCCTCGCAGTCCGGCTGTGGTTCCTCACCGTAGAGGTACCTGACCCCTGTGATTATCTCCTCACAGAGGAGAGTAGCGATCCCGGCGTCCAGGGCAGGACCCAAATAGGGAAGCCAAAGCCTTTCGGAAGGGGGTTCGGGAAGCAGGGACTTGGCAAATTCCAAAACCTTCCTCGCATCCCCCAAGGTCTTGACCTCCGCCCCCAAAAGGGCGTTAGCCATAGGGAAGTAGAAGGCGGTGTCCGGGAACTCGACCTTACAGTCCTCCCCCTTGTCCTCTATGGCTTCGGTGAGCCTCCTTTCCGCCTCCTCTGCGAACTTGTGCGCTCCCTTTATGGCCGCTCCCGCTATTAACCTGGACATCTCTACACCTCCATTTATCGCCTCGATTCCACCAATATCCTCCCGAATTCCTTCCTCCGACATGAAGGACACAGATCTATGGAGAATCCCTCCCCAAACGCTTTCTGAAGCCTCCTCTGGATGCCCTTGAGCCTGGCCTCAGATGCGAATTCTGTACCACATAACCGGCATTTCCCAGGGGGCACGTCCGTCGCCCCCTCCGAAGCTATAAGCCGCTCCGCGGCCCTCATATCATCAACGAGCCCGAACCTGAGCGCCCCCGTAGGACAGGCCGAGACGCAGGCAGGTTCCTCGTCCATCTCTAACCGTTCTATGCATAAGTCACATTTATAAACCACCTTACCGCTCGGCCCTACCGTAATGGACCCGAAGGGACAGACCAATATACAGGCCTTACAGCCTGT
>DTXA01000145.1 GCA_012962735.1 Candidatus Latescibacterota bacterium | reverse complement strand
TTACTTGGCTGCTGTGCTGCCCCCATTGCCCACCGGCTTCTGGGATAGGAAACCCAAACGCATCCTTGGGCGGGTGCTGGCTTAGATCGGTTTTCCGAGACAGGGATGAGGTGTGCTGCATTTAGATCTTCACCTCAGCATCATCTCCGATCATAAGCCGCAGGGCCCGGCTATTGTGAAGCTCTTTTGAGACAACGGCATTCCGGCCGACTATGCTGTCCTCCAGCCGCTCTATCCCCTTCACCACAGCTCCGTCCAATATCACAGAATGCTCCAAGACCGCATCTTCAATTACGCAGTTGTCCCCAATACTGGTGTAGGGACCGATGAAGGACCTCCTGATAATCGTCCCCTCACCAACAACCACAGGCCCTCGGATGGTGCTGCCTTCAACCTGAGCTTTTTCTGCCAGGTCGACCCTCCCTGTGACTTTGCTTTTCTCATCCACATCCCCCCGCAATTCCCTCCTGATCAGTTCATCCAAGACCACCCTGTTGGCCTCAAGAAGATCGTCCTTTTTGCCCGTATCCAGCCACCACTTCTCTAAGATAAAGCTCTTTATGGTTCCACCTTTATCTAAGAGCTTTTGGATGGCATCGGTGATCTCAAGCTCACCTCGCCAAGAGGGTTCTATCTCCGAGATGGCCTCATGCACGAGGGGCGAGAAAAGGTAAATCCCCACAAGAGCCAGATTAGATGGAGGTTCCTTTGGCTTTTCTATCAGACGCTCGATATTTCCTTGGCCATCCACCTCGGCCACCCCGAACATCCGGGGGTTTTCAACTTCTTTGAGCAATATCAGCGCATCGGGGCTCGATATTTGGAACTCCTCCACGAAGCCTTCGATGTCCTGGCCTATTAGGTTATCCCCCAAATACATAAGGAATGGCTCACAGGATAGAAATTCCTGGGCCACCATGACAGCATGGGCCAAGCCCTTCGGTTCCTCCTGCAGGAGGAAGGAGAAGTGAAACCCCCAGGGGTTGGCTTTAAGAGCTTCCTTTATCTGCTGGCCGGTCTCTGGGGAGATGATGACCCCGACCTCTTTGATCCCGACATCGGATATCTGGTCCATCACATAGTGGAGGATAGGCCGATTGGCCACGGGCATAAGCTGCTTGGCCATAGTGTAAGTCAGAGGGCGAAGCCGGGTCCCCTTACCTCCTGAAAGCACCAACGCCTTCATTGGAGCATCCCCTCGGCGTCGAAATAGGCCAATATAGCCAGGCCGACGTCGCCGATCCATTTCCAGTCGCCAGGTTCAAAGGGATCATCCGTCCAGACGAACACTGCGGCGTCGTCGTACGTGTGCATCCCCACCAGCTCGCCTTTATGCGTCAGCCCTTCGGCCTTTACGTTCCCCTTCAGATCGTATCCATCGTGCGGCACGACGATGAGGTCTGCGGCCTCATCGAGGTAAGGACCTCGGTAGAGTTCCTCCCTGCGGTACACCTTCTTGACCATGGGCTCGTCGGTATCCGGGTCCCGCAGGTCCATCAGCTTTTCGCTCAGCTCCTCCCTCAACCCCTCGTATTCCGAGCCCGACCCCACCGAGCCCATCTGTTCCCTTCCCTTCAGGTTGACGAAGACGCGGCCGGGTATCAGGCTGTATGCCTTAGATTCAGGGGACATATCCGTTATCGCGTCTTTCTCCTTCCGCGGTTCGAATTTCAGATAGCCCTGGTCTTGGAGCCAGTGGTTGATGTATACCTCCTTCTTGACCGAGCAGAAGCCGTGGTCGCTCAAGATCACAATTGTTGTGCGTTTGTCGCGTTTTTGCGTTGCGTCCACCAGCTTCCCCACCCATCGGTCGAGCTTGCGGTAGAACTCTAAGAAACGGGGAGCATATCGGGGGTCGTCCTGTTCGTAGTGTTCCCACAGGAAGTGGTTGATGCGGTCGGTCTCCATGATGTGGAGCTGGAAGAAGTCCCAATCCTCGTGGCGGAGGAAATGGGAGGCGACCTCACATCGTTTGTCGAGCGTCAGGTGGAGGTTCTCTAAGAATGGCCCCTTGTCCTCCTGCCGGCCCTTCCAGGCATCTACGTCGATACGGTATCCCATCTCCAAGAGCTTGGAGTTGACCTCGGGCGGGTACCCGATCTTGTTCACATCTGCGCCTAAGAACCCGCCGATGAGTATGCCGTTTACGGGGCTGGGGGGATAGGTGACCGGCACGTTGATAACGACTACCTTCTCGCCGTGTTCGCCCAGGACCTCCCAGAGGGCCTTGGCCCGCAGGTTGCGGGCGTTGGGGATGAAGAGTTTGAAGGGGTTCGGCCTCCGGTCTATAAACCCGAAGATCCCGTGCCCCGCCGGGTTCTTGCCGGTCATATAGGACGCCCAGGCCACAGAGGAGACCGTAGGATAGACGGAATTTATGCGGCGAAAGGTCCCTCCTTCGGCGATCTGGGCCAGGTTGGGCAGGTCCCCGGATTCCATGTGCTTCTTTAGGAAGCTGTAGGGGACGCCATCGAGGCCGATCACCAAGACGCGGGGGCGATGTCTTTTGCGGAAGAAAGGCATGTTCGTCTATTGCGTTGTAACGCTAAAGATACCCGAGCGCCTCCAGCCTCCGGTCTATCTCCTCTTCCTCCTCAGGGGTATACGCAGATGCGGCATCCCGCACATCCCTGCCAGACATATCCTTCGGAGGCTCTATCCCCATCAACTCCAGCACTGTAGGAGCTATGTCCATCACGTGGAGCCCCTCCACCCTCCCGGAGTCCCGGGAACTGGGGTCGTAGAGGACGAAGATGCCGCTTTGGGCGTGGTTGGCGCCGTCCGGGCCGGTGTCGTTCTCGTACGTCCATATCATGGGGTTTCCCACGGTCCCTATGCTCCTCCAGTCCAGGTCCCCGAAGTACACGATCAGGTCCGGTGGGATGTTGCGCACCTCCCGGTATATCCGCTGGGGCTTGAAGACCTTGGTTCCGATGTTGCGGCCGCTTTCGTCCGTTAGGGCCTCGAGCTTCTCGGCAAGCTCGTTTCTGACCCTCTCGTACTCTTCGGGGGCCACGACCCCTTGAGGCTCCCGGCCCCGCACGTTGAGGAAGAGCCGGCCGTAGTACCCCCCACTTCCCCAGGCTATGGTGCGGGACCAGTCCACCATATCCGGGGTCAGGCGTGCGGGAGCAGGGGGGGTTTCTCTGAGCGTCAGGTACCCCTCCTCGATCAGCCAGTCGTTGAAGCAGATGCCCCCGTCCATCTTCTTGGCTCCGTGGTCGGAGACCACTATGACAGCTGTGTCGTCGTCCAGCCGCTCTAAGAGGGGGCCCATCTGGGCGTCCACGGCTCTGTAGTAATCGTGGATGGCGTCCTCGTAGGGGCTGTCAGGCACGTATTTGGGATGTCCTTCGTCCATGAACTCCCAGAACCCGTGGTGGATGCGGTCCACCCCCATCTCGACGAACATGAGAAAATCCCAGGGCTTGTGTTCCATCAGGTATCGGACGGTCCTGAAGCGGACCTCCATCAGGTCGTATATCTGCCTAAGGAGGTTCTCCTTGTCGTCGGTGCGGAAGTTCGGGACATCCAAGATGTACGGGCCCACCTCTTCCTCGAGTTCCTCCTTCAGGGACTTGGGGTAGGTGAAATCGGCCTCGGTGCTGGGTGCGAGGAAGCAGCCGATCAGGCAGCCGTTGAGGGGCTTGGGGGGATACGAGGGGGGCACCCCCACGATCACGGAGCTTTTCCCCCTTTCGGTCAATATGTCCCACACCGTCCTCTCCCGCACCATCAGGGAGGTGGCGAAGGACATCTCGTCGTATGAGTAGTTCTTGCGGTTCCGGAAGCCGTAGAATCCCAACTGCCCTGGGTCCTTGCCTGTCATCATCGACATCCAGGCCGGGACCGTGATGGCGGGTATGGTGCTCTCGATATCGCCCCAGAGGCCCCCCTCGATGAGGTTTCGGAGGTTGGGTAGATCTTCCCGCCAGCGGCCGAAGACCAACTCCGGTGCGGCACAATCTAATCCGATGATGAAGACCTTTTTCATCGTCCGCAAATCTCTACGACTTTATAACGGCCTGATGATTTTTTCCCTCTCTAAATATTCGACCACCTTCTCGGCGCATTCCTCGACGCTCATCCGGTCCGTCCGGAGCTCTATCTCGGGGTCCTCCGGGGGTTCATAGGGGGCGGAGACGCCCGTGAATTCTGGGATCTCCCCCTTTTTAGCCTTGGTATACAACCCCTTGGGGTCCCTACGTTCGCAGACCTCGACCGGGCAGTTCATGTAGACCTCGATAAAGCGCCCTTCCCCTACGAGCCTGCGCACCCTGTCCCTGTCCCTGCGGTATGGGGAGATGAAGGCAGTTATGGCGATGACCCCAGCATCCGCGAAGAGGTTGGCCACCTCACCGATGCGGCGGATGTTCTCCTCCCGGTCCTCCGGGGAAAAACCCAGGTCCTCGTTCAGGCCGTGGCGGATGTTGTCCCCGTCCAGGATATAGGCCAGATGGCCCCGTTGATGCAACATATAGGCCACCTCGTTGGCCAAGGTGGACTTGCCGGAGCTGGGCAGCCCGGTGAACCAGAGTACCACCCCCCTCTGGCCGAGCAGCCGCTCCCGGTCCTGGCGGGTGACCTTGGTGGCATGCCAGACCACATTGGTCGCCCTGGCCTCTCGACCTATCTCGCCTCCTCTATAGCCCCAAGAAGTTCTTCGCTTAATGCTTTTTGCGGGCATCTACCTTACGAACGGGTCCGGATGCTCCCGCAGCACTTCCTCCACCTCGGGCCGTATCAGCGGGAATTCTTCCTGATACCTCCCCCCCTCCTGGAACATCCTCCGAAGCCTGGTCCCGCTGAAATCGACCCTGTGCTCCTGGCCGTGGGGGCATATCTTTTCGTTCATCACGCCGCTGCACTTCTTGCAGTAAAAGAAAGACCGGAAGAAGAGGGGGACTATGCCGATGTCCGGGTAATCCTCGAAGATCTCCTGGGCGGCGTACGGGTGGTAGAAGTCCCCGACTCCGGCGTGGTCCCTCCCCACGATGAAGTGGGTGCAGCCGAAGTTCTTGCGGACGACGGCGTGGTGTATCGCCTCCCGGGGGCCGGCGTACCGCATCTCCATCTGGAGGATTGCCATTACGGCGGTGTCCCTCAAGTAGTAATGTTCTATAAGCGATTCGTAGGCTACCACTATGACCTCATCCTTGAAATCCCCGGGTTTCTTCCTGCCGATGACCGGGTTGATGAAGAGCCCGTCCACGAAGGTGAGGGCCGTCTTCTGGACGTATTCGTGGCCTATGTGGGGGACGTTGCGGGTCTGGAACCCCACCACCGTCCTCCAACCCTTCATCTCGAAGAGGACCCTCGTCTCCTTAGGGGAAAGCTTATAGCGGGGGAAAGGGGAGGGCACCGGGACCAGGAGGTCCACCGTGCCCCCTAAGAGGACCTCCCCCATGGCCCGGACCCTGCGCACGCCGGGGTGTTCCTCGCTGGTGGTCCCGTAGACCCCGCGGGCCATCTCCTCCTTGTCGTAGGAGTAGGTCTCCTGTACCCGCAACAGGGCCACCGGCTGGCCTCGGTAGTGTAGGGCGACTTCGTCCCCCACCAGGCGGGCCTGTTCCCGGGAGACATCCAGTACGATCGGGATGGTCCAGGGGAGGTCGTCGGCCAGGCGGCCCCTGGCCAGCACCGAGTCGAGGTCCTCCTTGCCGAGGAAGCCCTCCAGGGGGCTGAATACACCGGTCGCTATGTTCTCCACCTCGAAGGCCAGCTCCCTGTCCAGTACGATCCGGGGCAAGGCCTGTGCCCTTTCTAAGGCCTTCCGACGCTCTTCCCCCTTCAGCACCCTGTCTACGAGTTTTCCACCGTGCGGAGCTATCATCTATATCTCCAAGAAATGGTTGTTCACTTTCCTTAGGTCCCCAAAAAGTGTCCAAGCGAAGAACTTTTTGGGGCTATATCTGTCTTAGATATACCCCAACACCTTCAGCCGCTGGATGATATCCTCCTTCTCCTCCTCGGACAGGGATTCCCCGCCGGGGTTGAGCTCGGAGAGGAACTTCCGGGCGGCGTATGTGACGAACTCGGAGACCGAGAGGAAGGAACTGCCCTGGAGCTTCCCCTCTATGGCTCTGTAGAGGGCTTCGGGGACCTCCACGGATTTCGTCCGGACCATTTTTCCTCCAAAAATTACCGTAGCTGTAGGATGTAGCGAACGGCGATTTGTGTCCAGAATATACCACATATATCGAGTTTTGTCAAGATTTCCCCATCTGGCCCAAATATATCCTCAATGTGGACAGGGCCCGAAAAGTTCTCGCTTATTTGTCCTGCAGCGTCGTTTGTGTCTGGAACAGGGATAGTGCTTTGACTTGACAAAAGGGGGGGATTTTTGTATTATAGTAATTCTAAATCTCCAAGGCACGAGGAGGGCATATGAAGCTGGCCGTCGGCGGCAAAGGAGGGGTCGGGAAGACCACGCTTGCAGCCCTCTTGGCGAGGCACTTCCGGGACAGGGGATACAGGGTCTTGGCCGTGGACGCGGACCCCGACGCAAATTTAGCCGCTACCTTGAGGTTCCCCCATCCGGATGGGATAACTCCCATAGCGGATATGAGGGAGCTGATAGCCGAGAGGATGGGGGTGGACGACTTAGACAGGCCGGGTTCCTTCTTCAGGATGAACCCTAAGGTGGACGATATACCGGAGAGGTTCTGCGAGGAGCACGATGGGATAAGGCTCATCGTCATGGGAGGGGTGAAAAAGGGAGGGATGGGCTGTACGTGTCCCGAGAATACATTCCTGAGGCGACTTATGGCCCATCTGCTCCTGGAGGAGGAGGATATCGTGATAATGGACATGGAGGCGGGGATAGAACATCTGGGAAGGGGGACTGCGGATTCCGTGGACCTATTTCTGGTCGTGGTGGAGCCGGGGATGAGGAGCGTGGAGACCGCACA
>DTXA01000144.1 GCA_012962735.1 Candidatus Latescibacterota bacterium | reverse complement strand
CACCCTATCCCATATGCCCCCGGGTTTTCCTATATACTTCATCCCCTCCCAGAAGATGGCAAATCCGGTATATCCGTGGGTCTTGATCAGATGTTCGTGGTACGGCGGAGTATAGACCTCGATCCCTTCCACCTTCGCCCTCTGCTCCACCTCCGGGTGGGCCCAAAAGACCATACCCCCCCTCTGGTTCACATAGTCTATCAACACCTGATACGGCCCTCCATCCTGATCCCCGTGGTACTGGTCGTACCTGGGGGGCAGGAAGGGGTAATTATCGATCAGAAGCAGAAGAGAAGTGAGAAAGATCAGAGCACCAATGCCTTGGTTCCTGCGGGACGGCACCACGAACACCTGATTGCCGAAATAGATGCGCCTCACATTCCTTTTCCTATAGATGCCTATCCCGATTAAAGTGGTGACCACCCAGATCACGTTGAGGAAGGCTTTCGGGGAAAATTCCCGGGGATAGCCATTGGCGATGGAGGGAAGGCGCCGATAATCCTCAGCGCTCTTCAGCCCGATGACCAACAGGTGCTCGTGGAGGCGCATCAACCTCAAGTTCCCCCTCCAGGGACTTCCCTCCCAATAGTAGAACGGGACGGCTTCCGCGCCCGGGATAAGGATAAGGTCCGGATATCGGGCGTTTACCTCCTCGAAAAGACGGAGGTAATTCTCCGCCCCGAAGGTGGAGATGGAGTTCCTCTCCCCTTTCCCGGTCAACTTCCGGATCAGGAAGCCTGTGACCTTACGCAGCGGAAAGACGCCGTATTCCACCCGCATATTGTCGTGGTCCGTGACGATGGCCACCTCAATACCTTCTTCCCTGCATATCTCCGCCAATTCCTCCACGGAGTATTTCCCGCCGCTGACATTTGAATCGAAGTGGATGCCAGTGGGGACCAAGAGGTAATCTCCGGCAGCGAGGGCCGTAGATGCCACTAATAGGGCCGCAAATGTAAACGTCATGCTCCACCCCCTTCTCTGCCGGCCAACAACTCCCGATAAACCTCTTCCGTCTTCTCTATCATCCTGTTCACATCGAACAACCTGGCCCTCTTCCTGCCCTTCCGGGAGAAAAGTTCTGCCTTCTCGCTGTCGTTCAGAACCTCCAATATGGCCTCCGCGGTCCTTCGGGGGTCCGCCGGGGGGACCAGGAGCCCCGTCTCCCCGTGGATCACGAT
>DTXA01000143.1 GCA_012962735.1 Candidatus Latescibacterota bacterium | reverse complement strand
TATTAGCTATTAGCTATTAGCTATTAGCCGTTAGCTAAAAGAGAAAGTTAACCGGAGAATGCACAAGGCGATCTCGGTCGAGGCCGATCTCTGCACGGGATGTAGGGCCTGTGAGCTTATCTGCTCGCTGGTCCATGAAGGGGAGTGCAGTCCGCAGCTATCGCGGATCAGAGTCGAATCATGGAGTGAGATCTCCGTGAACTTCCCCATCGTCTGCCAGAGCTGCGCGGAGCCCGTCTGCGTCGCCGTCTGCCCTACGAAGGCGCGGAAGAGGGTCCCCGAGACGGACGCGGTGATCACCGATGAGCGGATCTGCGTGGGATGCTCCTCCTGCATCTATGCCTGCCCTTATGCCGCCCCGGTCATCTCCCAGCGCACGGGGAAGGCGATGACCTGCGACCTATGCGGAGGAGACCCCCAGTGTGTCCTCTTCTGCAACTCGGGAGCCCTCACCTTCGAGACCCCGGAGCGGATATCGCTGGGGAAGAGGAGGAGGTTCGGGGATCGCTTCAGGGGTTGAGAGTCGATGAGCTATGCGCTGGCTGGAGGGAGGAGGCTCTGGGTGGACCTCAGCACCAAGGAGATGGTCGAGGAGGAACTGGGGCCGGACCTCATGCGGAGGTGGCTCGGCGGGCGGGGTCTCAACATCGAGGTCCTCTATCGAGAGGCCAAAGCCGGCCTTGACCCCTTCAACCCTGAAAACCCCATCTCCTTCAGCGTAGGCCCCCTCTGCGGGACCCTCGCCCCCGGCTCGGGGATGGTAAGCGTCGCCTCTCGCTCCCCCCTGCTTTCGCCCCCATCTTTGGGGAGCACCACCATGGGAGGACACTTTGGGGCGGAATTGAAGTACGCCGGCTATGATCAGCTCATTATCAAGGGCCGGGCGAAGAGGCCCCTTTATCTCTGGATCGATGACGACCGTATCGAACTGCGAGATGCCTCCCACCTCTGGGGGAGGGACACCCTGGAGACGACCCTCCTCATCCAGGAGGAGCTCCGGGATAGGGCGATCCAGGTCGCCTGCATCGGGAGGGCGGGGGAGAGGTCGGTAAGGTTCGCCTCCATAATGAGCCTCTTCTGGGAAGGAGAGCGCTTGGGGTTGGGTGCGGTGATGGGGGCAAAGAACCTGAAGGCGAT
>DTXA01000142.1 GCA_012962735.1 Candidatus Latescibacterota bacterium | reverse complement strand
GGCACTCCAGCATTGGTATCGGGCTCGGCCATAGGTAGGGATATAGTCCGTATTCCACTTGAGCTTGTGGAGGAGCCCTTCGACCTGATAGACCTGGATACGGGGAGGAAGGTCCCGTACCAAATAGTCCGACTCGGGGACCCACATGCTCCGGTGCCCTGGGCTGCCGAAAGGTACACCTTAGGCAAGGTGGACCCCGCCCACCTCGTGGAGATCGCCTTCGTCGCAGAGGACGTGCCTCCTGTGGGGTACAAGACCTACAGGATCGTCCCTGCTGGGGTCGAGGAGAATTTCGCCACGAGCGTAAAGGTCGGCGATACGACCATAGAGAACCGGTTCTTCAAAGTCTTCCTGGACCTGGAGACCGGCGCCATAGTTAGCATATACGACAAGGAGCTCGGAAGGGAGGTCGTCGACCGGAACGCCCCCCACAGGCTCGGCCAGTTCGTGGCGAGATGGGCGGAAAGCGGAAAGGAGGAGGGGTTAAAGAGCTCGAAGATGACCAAGGGCGAGCTCGGGCCTGTGTACGGAAGCCTGAGGGTCAGGGGGGAAGGTCCCGGATGTCCCGCCATCGTCCAGGAGGTCGTGCTTTACGACCGGATAAAGCGGATAGACCTTGCAAACAGGCTCATCAAGGACCCCACGCCGCTTCTGGAGATATACTTCGCGTTTCCGTTCGAGGTAGAAAACCCCCGATTCCGCTTCGAGGGGTCCTGTTCTACGATAGAGCCCCTAAAGGACCAGTTCCCGGGCTCCAACACCGATACTTATGCGGTGCAGCACTGGGTGGAGGTACGTGGAGGAGGATACGGCATAATCTGGACTTCCTTAGATGCCCCGGTGGCCGAATTCGGGGGACTTTGGCCCGGATACATCTCCCAGGCCCACCACGGCGTGACACCACCTGGCTACGAGCACGAGTTCCTGAGGCTCGGAGAGTTGAAGAAGAGCTATATCTACTCCTATGTTATGAACAACAACTTCCGCACCAACTTCCAGCCCATCCAGGTAGGGGATGTGCTATTCCAGTATTGCTTTACCGTCCACGGGGGAGATCTGAAGGCGAGGGATTTCGGATGGAGCGCCGCGAATCCCCTGATCCCAGTGTTTATGGAAGGCTCGAAGGACGGGAGGCTTCCGGCATTGGGGAGCTTCTGCGAGGTAGACAAGCCCAACGTGATGCTGCTCGCTCTCAAAAGGGCAGAGGACGAAGATGGAATCATAGTCAGGCTTATGGAGACCGAGGGGAGGAAGACCACGGCAGGGTTGCGGCTTTCGTTTGCGGAGGTCTCCCGGGCGATGCTTACGAACTTGGTGGAAGAAGACCTGGAGCCCTTGGAGGTCTCGGAAGGGATCGTACAGGTCCCTATTGGACCCTTCGGGATAGCTACGGTGAGGTGCTCGGCTAATATTTTCGCAATTTCTCCTTGGGCAAGAAACAGCTGTACACTAACACTGCCTCGGGCAGCCCGCCGTGGAGCACGTAGCTTGCGG
>DTXA01000141.1 GCA_012962735.1 Candidatus Latescibacterota bacterium | reverse complement strand
CTCCCCGGAGCCGATGGAGGGATTCGAACCCCCGGCCAGCTGATTACAAATCAGCCGCTCTACCTCTGAGCTACATCGGCTGCTTCGATATTCCTTAAATTTAGCAAATTATCCTTCCAAAGTCAAGATCTCTGTGTGCGGATTTTTACCCTATGAAGCGGGCTCTTGACATCGTGCTCAAGATATGGTATATTCAAACCGCGGTGAGCGTAGCTCAGCCGGTCAGAGCATCAGGTTGTGGCCCTGAGGGTCAGGGGTTCGAATCCCCTCGCTCACCCCAATCTCCCTCCGTTGGAGGGTTTTTTTGTTTCGGAGGGAAGATGGGCATCGGTGTGAAGAGGACGAGCTTCCTTGACAGGGAAGGGGATTTTTGTTAGCTTTAGGGGCGGTGAAGCGCAACACCGGATATGCATTGGTGGGGTTGGCTCTGCTGGCCTTAGGCCTCTGGAGGGTCCAGGCCATCCGGGAGCCCGTGCCCCCCTTCCGGGAGACGAGGTTCCTGATGGATACTGCGGTTACGGTGCAGGTGGCCGCAGCGGATTCCGAAGAGGCCCGCAAGTGGGCTGAGGAGGCCTTCCGGGAGATAGGCCGGCTGGAGGGGTTGATGGGTGAAGGGGGGACTATCCCGCTTTCCCAGGGCTGGACCCGGATGACCGAGGAGGTGGCCTATGTGCTCCGCCGCAGCCAGCACTTCGCAGAGCTGACCGGAGGGGCGTTCGACGTCACGGTGGGCCCGCTCAGCAGGCTCTGGGGGTTCGTGGGGGGAACCCCGCATCTCCCCGATCTTGCAAAGGTACGGCGTGTCCTGGCCTCAGTGGGGTACAGGGGTCTGGAGGTCTTGGGGGACAGCGTAAAGGGGGAAGGGAAGGGGATGTTGCTGGACCTGGGGGGCGCTGCTAAGGGGTATGCGGTGGACCGGGCCGTGGAGGTCCTCGAAGGGGCCGGGGTCCGGGGAGGGCTGGTGGAGGCTGGAGGGGATCTGCGCTTTTTCGGTAAGAAGGCCGACGGTCAGCCCTGGAGGATCGCCCTGGCCCACCCCCGCAGGCCGGGGAAGCTGATCTATCTGAAGGATGTGGGCCTTCCGGCCGTGGCTACCTCTGGGGATTACCAGAGGTTTTTCTGGAAGGGGGGACGGCGGTACCACCATATCTTGGACCCCCACACGGGCTACCCGGCTCGGGGTGCTGTGAGCGCCACGGCCTGGGCCCGAACCACCTTAGATGCGGACATCCTCTCTACAGCTTTCTTCGTGTTGGGGCCGGAAGAGGGGATCGCGTTGGCCGAACGGCTGTCGGACGTCGAAGGATTGGTGATCTATGAACGGGGGGGGAAACTGTTCGCCCGGTGTTCTTCGGGGCTCATAGGGAAAGTGGACCTGAGGGGAACGGGTATATCGTTAGAAACCGGAGAAGCGCCTTGAGAGGATAGAGCGGTGGTGTTCTCCTCCGTAACTGACGAGGAGGCATAGATGCGGTGGCAGCGCTTTAAGGGGATTCTGGTTGCGGTGGCGGTCGTAGTGGCCCTTTGGTACCTGTACCCCACTTTGAAGTTCTACACACTACCCGAGGAGGCCAAGTCCCGGATGTCCCCGGAGGAACTGGCGGCCTTGGGGGATAAGGCTGTAAGGCTTGGCCTGGACCTCAAGGGGGGGATGTACCTCGTGCTCGAGGTGGACCTCTCCAAGCTCCGGCCGGAGGAACAGAGGGACGCCGTGGACCGGGCTATGCGCATCATCACCAACCGGGTGGACCAGTTCGGGGTGGCGGAGCCCGTGATCCAGCGCCAGGGCAGGGACAGGATCATAGTGGAGCTGCCCGGGCTTAAGGACATAGACCGAGCCACCCGTCTCATCGGCCAGACAGCCCAGTTGGAGTTCAAGCTCCTGAAGCCTAAAGAGGAGCTCGAGGTGGTCCTCCGGCAGATCGACAGGGTCCTAGCCAAGGGCCACCCCGAGCCGGAGGAGAGGGCCGAGGAGCTCTTCGAAGAGGCCCCCGAGGACACCTTCCTGCTGGCCCACCCCTTCACGGGGCTTATATTCGATGTTAGAGGGGACCTTGGAGTGCGGGAGGAGGACGTGCCCAAAGTCAAGGCCATGCTCGCAGACCCAGAAGTTCAGAAGGTCATCCCCCCTGACGGCGAGTTCCTCTGGTCCGCCAAGCCCGAGGTGGTCAGGGGGGAGCGTTACTACCCGCTTTACTATGTTAAGAAACGCCCCGAGATGACCGGGGCCATGGTCAAAGACGCCCGGCCCGACATCGGCACCGGGGTGGACCCCAAGGTCGCTGGAAGGCCCATCGTGCACTTCTTCACCACCAAGGACGGGGTCAGGCTTTTCTCCAGGATCACAGGAGCGAACATAGGACGACGGCTGGCCATCGTGCTGGACGGAAAGGTATACTCCGCTCCCGTGATAGAGACCAAGATCACCAAGGGCGCCTCCATGATAACCGGCATGGGGTCCATGGAGGAGGCCAGGGACTTGGCCATAGTGCTGAGGACCGGTGCCCTGCCAGCTCCCGTCAAGATTATCAATAAGCAGGTGGTCGGGCCTTCCCTCGGGGCCGACTCCATAAGACAGGGCGTGCGGGCTGCGCTGATCGGCCTCGTGCTCGTGGTGGTCTTCATGGCGGCCTATTACCGGCTCTGCGGTCTCTTAGCAGATATCGCCCTGGTGCTCAACCTGATCTTTCTGATGGCCGCCCTCGCTGGGCTTCACGGGACTTTGACGCTTCCGGGCATAGCGGGTATCATCCTGACGATCGGCATGTCTGTGGACGCCAATGTGTTGATCTTCGAGCGCATAAGGGAGGAGCTCAGGCAGGGTAGGACCGTGCTCCGGGCCATCTCCAACGGATACTCCCAGGCATTCAGGACCATATTGGACGCCAACCTGACTACCCTTATAACAGCCGTCGTCCTTTACCAATTCGGCACCGGGCCCATAAGGGGGTTCGCATTGACCCTCTCTCTGGGCATCATCTTCAGCATGTTCACCGCGGTGGTGGTCACAAGGGTCATGTTGGACGCCATAGTAAGTCGCAGGGAGGTCGCTCAGCTCAGCATAGGCAGCTCCTTCCTGCGTAAGCCCAAGGTCCAGTTCGTGGACCTGATGCGCTACGTATTCTTGGGGTCATCCTCGGCCATAGCGGCGGGGCTGTTGTTCTTCGTGGTACAGGGGCCAGTATACGGGATAGACTTCACAGGCGGCACGCTGCTCGAGGTGCACTTTAAGGACCCGGTCTCGGTGGCCGAGATCAGACAGGTCCTTTCGGATGTTCCCTTCGGGGATGAGAAGATGGATCTGGCCGACAGCGAAATCAAGGAGTTCGGAAGCTCTAACACGTTCCTGATCCGGTTCGAGAACCCCCAGGGCGAGGTCCTCACCAAGGCCGTGCGGAACAGGGTCAAGGATGCCTTCGGGGAACGGCTGGGCGAGGACTGGCTCAGGCAGGAAGTGGACGTAGGGCCCAAGATCGGCGGGGAATTGAGGGGGAAGGCGATCAAGGCTATATTGTACTCTATGTTGGGAATATTGATTTACATAACCTGGCGGTTCGAGTTCAGGTTCGCGGTGGCGGCCATAATCGCCCTGTTCCATGACGTGCTCTTCACCATGGGCCTCTTGACGATCCTGCGCCAGGAGTTCACAATGCCTGTTGTGGCGGCCCTCCTGACCATCGTAGGGTACTCACTGAACGACACCATCGTCGTGTTCGACAGGATCAGGGAGAAGCTCCGGACCCTGCGAAGGGTCCCCTTCTCAGAGGTGGTGAACATAGGCATAAACGAGACCCTGGCCCGCACGCTTATCACCTCGCTCACCACCCTCATCGTCGTCCTCGCCCTGTTGCTGATAGGCGGCACGGTGATCTTCGGGTTCGCCCTAGCTCTCACGGTGGGAGTGTTCGTGGGGACTTACTCCTCCATCTTCGTTGCGAGCCCCATACTGGTGGCCTGGCGGAACTGGTCCGAGCGCAGAGGGAGACAGAAGGGCCATATGGTGCGGAGGAGGTAAAGCGCTGGTCTATTTAGAACTCCAGCCTTCCCCTGCGGGAGGGGACGGACCTCCTCCCGGGGAGGGGGCAGTGGAGCTCGCAGGTGTCGGCAGGCTCGGTACCCGGCACGAAGATCTCGTGTATCACCTTGGGACAATATGGGGTAGCTATCTTAAGGGTCTCGGCGCATAGGTCCAACCGGACCACCGTAGGGGGAACGGGGAAGTCTGCGACGGGCAGGCCGAGGGTATCGTGGGCTGTCTTCATGAACTTGGCCCAGACCGGAAGGGCGACCGCTGCCCCTGCCTTTCGGGGGCCGAGCGAGAGCTTCTCGTCGTATCCAACCCACACTCCTGCTGCGAGCTGTGGGGTGAAACCTACGAACCACGCATCCGCGAAATTCCCGGTCGTCCCCGTCTTCCCGCCAGCAGGCCTGGTGAAGCCGTACCACTTCCTCGCCCCGTACCCGGTCCCCCCCGGCTCCATCACCGACTGGAGCAGGCTGACCATAACGGCAGCTGTCTCGGGGCTGAGGGCCTCCCGCTTCCCGCCGTACTCCCGTTCCTCTAACACCCGCCCCTCCCGATCTTCGACCCTTAGAACCGCTATGGGTTCTACCCAGATACCTCTGTTGGGGAAAGTACAGTACGCTGCTGTAAGCTCCAGGAGCGTCATTTCATTAGTGCCCAATGCCATAGAGTATACAGGCCTGAGCGGAGAGATTATCCCCATCTGGCGGACATAGGGGATCACGGTCTCGGGCCGGATGTCCATCAGAAGCCTTACGGTGGCCAAATTTCGGGACTTCTTTAGGGCCTCCCTGAGGGTTATCGGCCCCAAGAAGGTGCGGTCGTAGTTCTCGGGCCGCCAAAGAGTCCCGTCTGGCATCGGGAGGGTGATGGGGACGTCCAAGAGCGTGTCTATGGTGCGCCAGCCGTTGTCTATGGCTGCTGCGTAGATTACGGGCTTGAAGGCCGAACCCGGCTGGCGCAGGGCCTGGACCGCCCGGTTGAACTGGCTCTCCCGGAAGTCTCTACCCCCCACCATGGCCAATATGTGACCGGTGTGAGTGTTCAGAGCTACCAGAGCTCCCTGTACGGGGAGGGAGTCGGGATAGGGGCTGTTGGCCTGAAGCTCCCGAAGCTTTTCTAGTAGGAACTCTTCTGAGAGGCTCTGCAGGGTCCGGTCGAGGGTAGTGTACACCCGGAGGCCTCCCTTATACACAAGTTTCGAGCCGTACTTCTCCACCAAGTACTGGCGCACGTACTCCACGAAGTACGGGGCCTCCCCGATCTTCTCCGAAGCAGTGTGAAGTCCCAAAGGTCTGGCCTTGACCTCCTCGGCACGTTCCTTGGAGAGCACGCCGAAGTCCGCCATCTTGTCTAACACACTGTTGCGCCTGCGCAGTGCCAGGTCCGGGTGGAGGATCGGGGAGTAACGGCTTGGGGATTTGAGCAGGCCCACCAACAGCGCACATTCCTCGAGGGTGAGGTCCCAGGCGTCCTTATCGAAGTAGGTCTGGGCGGCCGCTTGGACGCCCCAGGCCCCGTGTCCAAAGTACACCTGGTTGGCGTACATCTCGAGAATTTCCTCCTTGGTATAGGTCCTCTCTATGCGGATGGCCGTCAGGGCCTCCTTGATCTTACGCGAGAAGCTGATCTTCATAGAAAGGAATAGGTTACGAGCAAGCTGCTGGGTGATCGTGCTGGCGCCCTGTACGATCCTCCCGGCCGAGAGGTTGACCAAGGTGGCCCGGATGATGGCCAAGAAGTTCAGGCCATTGTGGTTGTAAAAGTCCCTGTCTTCCACCGCCAAGACGGCATGGACGAAGTCCTCGGGTATCTGGTCGAGGAGGACCGCTACCCTGCGCTCCTCCGCGAGCTCTTGGAGCACCTTCCCGTCCGCATCGTAGATCAAGGTGGCTAACTTGGGCCTGAACCGCTCTAATTGCTCCAGGGAGGGGAGCCCACGGCCGAAGTACAACACGACTCCTCCCAAGGCCGCCGAGTAGATGAAGCCCCAGATGAGGGTATAAAAGAGAACCTTCTTCAAAAACCAGCGCATATGCCTCCCTTCAGAGACAATATATCTCCTAAAGAATGATCGTTCTAAGGTGGTCCCTATTTTGGTCTAATATAAGCTAATTGAGAACCTTAGAGGGCCCCAAAAAGATCGGGGCGAAGCGGAGAGCTTTTTGGGGCTATTAAGGTGGACATAGAGAATATAGACTTACTCGGCCTCCTGCGCAAGGGGATATTATATCTCCAGGGAATAATTGTTTACTTTAGAGAGACCTCTCCTTAAGGGTCCCCAAAAGTATCTGAGCGAGAGGTATCCATGCAAGTCCGCGTCTTCCCGGTCCGGGTTCTAAGGGGAACCATATCCGTGCCAGGGGACAAGTCTATCTCCCACAGGGCGGCCCTTCTCGGGGCCATAGCGGAAGGTGCCACCGAGGTAAAGGGATTCGCCCTGGGCAAGGACCCACGGACCACCTTAGAGGTGCTCAGGCGTTTGGGCGTGAGGATAGAGCGGAAGGGGGATATCCTGCGCATCCATGGGGTCGGGCTCCGGGGCCTGAAGCCCCCAGATGGCCCCTTGTACGCTGGCAACTCCGGTACCCTGATCAAGCTCATCTCCGGGATATTGGCAGGTCAGGAATTCCACTCCGTGTTGACCGGTGACGACTCCCTGAAAATGAGGCCGATGAGGGTAGTGGAGCCACTGAGGCTTATGGGGGCGGAGGTCTCCGCCCGGGATGATCTGTACCCTCCCTTGGCGATCCGGGGCCGCTTCCCACTGAAGCCGGTCCATTACGCACTCCCTGTGGCCAGCGCTACCGTGAAGTCCGCCGTTCTCTTAGCCGGACTTTGCGCAGAGGGCCGGACTACGGTCGAGGAGCCGGCGCCCTCCCGGGACCACACCGAGCGGATGTTAGGGGCCTTCGGGGCGCGGATCGAGCGGAGGTGGCTGCGGGAGGGGAGGGCCGAGGACTTTGAAAGAGAACTGGAACGCCGCCTGAGGCGGGCCGAGGGGGAGGGGAGGCCGCTCCGGGTGCAGGTCTCGGTTGAGGGGGTGGCCAGGCTCGAGAAGCAGAGGGTGGCCGTGCCAGGGGACATATCCTCGGCCGCCTTCTTCCTCGTCGCAGGGGCTATCGTCCCCAAATCCCATTTGCGCATCCGGGGGGTGGGTCTCAACCCTACGAGGAAGGCTGTCGTGGATGTGCTGAGGAGGATGGGGGCGGACATCCGAGTGGAGGAGGAGAGGCTCGTCTGCGGCGAGCCTGTGGGGGACTTAGTGGTCCGGGGGTCGGAACTTAAAGGCACCCGGATCGCCGGGGCCCTCATCCCCAACCTCATAGACGAACTTCCCGTGTTGGCCGTGGCAGCCGCCTGCGCCCGTGGGGAGACGGTGATCAGGGATGCATCGGAACTCAGGACCAAGGAGACCGACCGCATCAGAGCCGTCGTGGAGAACCTCCGGAGGATGGGGGCCAAGGTCGGAGAGCTTCCGGACGGCATGGTGATCGGGGGGAGGAGACCCCTGAGGGGGGCCCTCGTGGACAGCTTCGGGGACCACAGGATAGCTATGGCCTTCGCCGTGGCCGGGCTGGCCGCCGAAGGCGAAACAGCGATCGAGGGAGCGGAGTGGGCAGACATCTCCTTCCCGGGTTTCTTCGAGCTTCTGGAGAGGATATCCAGGAGGTAATATGAAGCGGACCAAGATAGTCTGCACCATAGGCCCGGCCACCGAGGACGTGGAGCTCGTAGAGGAGATGATAAAGGCCGGGATGAACGTGGCCCGGATCAACTTCTCCCACGGCACCTCCGAGGAGCACATAAGGCAGATCTGGACCGTAAGGGAGGCATCCGATAGGACCGGGGTGCCTGTCGCCGTGCTGCAGGACCTCTGCGGCCCGAAGATAAGGACAGGCGAGGTCTCTACAGGACAGGTAAGGCTCCGGCCGGGCGCCGAGTTCGTGCTCACTTCAAGGGATGTGCCGGGGGACGAAAGGGGGGTATCGGTCAGCTACGAAGGGCTGCCGGGCGACGTAAAGTCTGGCGATACCATCCTGCTCGCAGATGGGAAGATAGTCCTCAAGGTCAGAAAGACCACAGAGACCGATGTCGTATGCGAGGTCGTCGTGGGTGGGGAGCTGAGTTCTCATAAAGGGATAAACGTGCCCGAGGTTTCCCTAAGCGTGCCTTCGATCACCGATAAGGACCTAAGGGACCTGGTGCTCGGACTTGAGCACGGCGTGGACTGGGTGGCCGTCTCCTTTGTGCGGAGCCCGCAGGATATTAGAGGGATACGCGACGAGATACGCCGCTTGGGGAAAGAGGCTCCCATCATCGCCAAGATAGAAAAGCACGAAGCCTTAAACGCCATAGATGAGATCTTAGAGGAGGCGGACGGCGCGATGGTGGCCAGGGGGGACCTGGGCGTCGAGATACCCCTTGAGGATGTGCCGCTGACCCAGAAGGGTATCATCCGCAAGGCCAACGAGCACGGAAAGCCGGTGATAACCGCCACGCAGATGCTGCTTTCTATGGTGGAAAGCCCGAAGCCCACCAGGGCCGAGGTGACCGACATAGCCAACGCCATCTTCGACGGGACGGACGCTGTGATGCTTTCGGAGGAGACGGCTGTAGGGAAATATCCCTTAGAGGCCATCAGGATGATGGCCGAGGTGGCCCAGAGGGCCGAGGAGGGGATAGATTACATCGCACAGTTGCAGGCGAGGAAGATCACCGAGGAACCCGACGTCCCCGATGCGATAAGCCATGCAGCCTGCCACATAGCCCTGAACATAGGCGCCCGGGCCATCATCTGCTGCACCCATTCCGGGCAGACCGCCCGGCTGGTCGCCAAGTACAGGCCCCACGCCCCGATAATCGCCGTCACCCCGACCGAGGAAGTCCATCGTATGTTGACGTTGTTCTGGGGGATATATCCCATCAGGATAGAGGAACCCCCGGACACGGACACCCTGATAGAAAGGGCCAAGAAGGCTGCCTTGCGCTCGGGGCTGGTATCGAGGGGCGATAGGGTCGTGATCGTGGCAGGGGTGCCGGTGGGCATCCCCGGGGCCACAAACCTCATAAAGGCGGACATGCTGAAGTGACATGGCTATTTTCCCCTTGTGCGAGATACAATGAAGATGTATCTATGCTTCTTGTATTCAGATAGATTCTTATCACATGTTTGCCCTACCGTTAATCCTTTAGGTAATCACCAGAGAATATGAAGAAAGGGTGAAGGGGCTATATTAGGGTAAGCTACCTCAACTTCAAGGGATAGATAGAGTAACAGGAAAAATAAACTGATCTTTCGCACAGGGGTTTAACTTGACAATGTCACATTTCCCTGGAGACCTT
>DTXA01000140.1 GCA_012962735.1 Candidatus Latescibacterota bacterium | reverse complement strand
GGGCGGATGGAGCCTCCTCCACGATCTTCCCCATCGCCCCTACCACCGCCTTCGGGTCCCGCTCACCCGCTTCCACCATAGCCTTGGCCCTCATGAGGGCGCGGTAAAGCACGGTCGCCTGTCGTCGCTCGTCGGGCGAGAGGTACATGTTCCGGCTGCTCATCGCCAAGCCGTCCTCCTCTCGCACCGTGGGGCCCACGACGATCTCCACGTCCATGTTTAGGTCCCGTACCATCCTCTTTATCACGAAGGCCTGCTGGGCGTCCTTCTGTCCGAAGGCGGCCACGTGGGGTCTGACGGCCAAGAATAGCTTGGTCACCACCGTGGTCACCCCCCTAAAGTGGCCAGGACGGAACGCCCCGCAGAGCCCCTCCGTGAGCCCCTCCACGTGGACGTAGGTGCAGAACCCCTCCGGATACATCTCCTCGACCGACGGGACGAAGGCCGCGTCCACCCCGAGGTCCCGGAGTACCCTCAGGTCCCGCTTCAGGTCCCTGGGATATCGGTTGTAGTCCTCTTGGGGCCCGAACTGGATGGGGTTGACGAAGATGCTCACCACAATCCTGTCCGAACGCTCCTTCGCCAGTCGCACGAGGCTCAGGTGCCCCTCGTGTAGGTATCCCATGGTGGGCACGAACCCTATCCTCTCCCCCCTCGCCCTGACCTCGTCCGACCAGGCCTGCATATCCCTTATGCGCTCTATCTTCTCCATCAGAAGCTCTCCTTCTCGGAGGGAAACGTCCCTTCCCGGACGTCCTGGCTGTACTGGGCCACCGCCTCACGTGCAAGCCTTCCGAGTTCGGCATACCTCCGCACGAACTTAGGCCGGAAGCGCTCAAATAACCCGAGCATATCTTGGGTCACGAGTATCTGCCCGTCGCAGTGGGGTCCTGCTCCTATGCCTATGGTGGGGATATGTAAGCGCTCGGTGACCTCCCGGGCGAGCTCTCCGGGGACCTTCTCCAACACCACGGCGAAGGCTCCCGCCTCCTGGAGGACCTCTGCGTCGTGGAGGAGCTTACGGGCCTCATCCTCCTCCCTGGCCTGCACCCCGTATCCCCCGAGCTGGTACACCGACTGGGGGGTGAGCCCGAGATGGCCTAGAACCGGAATTCCGGCCTCTACCATCCTCTTCACCTGCTCGGCCACCTCTTCCCCCCCCTCCACCTTCACAGCTTGCGCCCCCGCCTCCTGAAGGAACCGTCCGGCGTTGCGCAGGGCCTCCTCCGGGCTCACCTGGAAGGACATAAAAGGCATATCCCCCACCACCAAAGCCCTCTCCACAGCAGACGCCACTATGCGGGTGTGGTAGAGCATCTGCTCCATCGTCACCCGGACCGTGCTCTCGTATCCGGCGAACACCATTCCCAGGGAATCCCCGACCAGTATCATGTCCACTCCGGCCTCGTCTAAGATCCGGGCGAAAAGATACTCGTATGCGGTCAGGGCTACGATTCTCTCGCCCTTGCGTTTCATCTCCCAAAGCTGCTTTGTTGTTACCTTCGGCATCATCCCCCCTTTTATATCTCCAAGATGATCCTTAGGGAGGCCTCTCTTTCGGTCTAATACAAGCCAACTTAACACCTCAGGGGCCCCAAAAAGTATCTGAGCGAAGAACTTTTTGGGGC
>DTXA01000139.1 GCA_012962735.1 Candidatus Latescibacterota bacterium | reverse complement strand
GAGGGGTAAAGGTGCTCCTGGCTTATATCCTGGTCTTACTTTTCTCCGCAGCTGAAGCTGAGGATTATGTGTATAAGGTAGTACTGTCAAAGGGGCCGGCCCCCATCCGGATAGATGGCGACCTCTCAGATTGGGAGGGGCTCGAAGCCGAGGAGCGGGCGATAGGTAACATATGCACGTCCGCTGGTGGAAGGCCCTTAAGTCCTCCTTCCGACAGTTCCGACCTCTCCGGAAGCTTCAGATGTATAGCAGATCCCGAAAACTTCTACATAGCCGTCGAGGTAAAGGACGATAAACTCGTGTTCGGAGAAGAGGGGTTCAGGACCGCTCACGACGACGATGCCATCGAGGTCTATTTCGACGGAGACCTCGCTCCTAAGGAGAAGAAAGTTATGGGCTACGCTGTGGACTACGACGAGAACGACGCCGAGATCAGGTTTTCTAAGGGCAAGGACGGGAGGGTCCACCTCGAGGGCATGGGACTTTTCGGCGATAGGCTTTTCATGTTTCCTGGGCTTTGGGAGTCCTTAGGGATAGAGGCTGCTATAAAGGAACGGCCCTGGGGCTACACGGCCGAGCTCAAGGTTCCGAAGATAGTCTTCGTGGCAGTTCCTCTTAGGCCGGGCGTTGAGGTCGGATTCCAGGTGATGGTCAACGACGACGATGACGGCGGGGATAGGGACAGCAAGATATCCTGGACCGAGGATTTCAACGACGAAAGTTGGCGCACTACGAAGTACTTCGGAAGGCTGGTGATAGTGAGTCGATGAAGGTCACGATATTCGGGAAGCTATTGATGGGATTCGGAGCCGTACTGCTCTTGGCGTCCTTCCTCGGATTGCTCGGACTTTATAGCCTTTCTGAAGTGAGGGAAAGGAGCAGGAAGGCTGTCCATAAGTACGCCCAACTTCAGATGTACGTTAAGCAGATCCGGGACGGCTTGCTGGAGGCCAGGGGGAGTGAGAAGGACTTCCTGATCAAGGGGGAAAGGAAGTACGTAAGGCAGGTAAAGGAGCGGATCGGGAAGATCAAAGAAGGATGCCAGAAACTTTCGGCCCTCGGGTTCGAAAGGAGGACCTGGGAGATAGCAGCGTTCGCCCACGAGTACTACAAAGGCTTCCTCCAGGTCGCCGACATGATGGAGGAGAAGCTCAAATTGGCGAGGAGACTAAGGAAGAAAGGAGCAAGTTTAGAGGATAGGTTAGGAGAAGTCGGGGATAGGAAACTTCTGCTGGATATGCTTTCTGTGAGAAGGTATGGGGAGGACTTCTTGCTCTACAACGACGTCGACGCCATAGCTCGGCTGCGGGAGGCCATCGCCACCCTTAAGGCGGACATCGAGAGGGCACCCATCGGCCCTTTGAAGGCCGAGATGATAGGCGATGTGGACGATTACTGGAGGGTGCTCTCAAGGGTCATCGCGTTGAGCG
>DTXA01000138.1 GCA_012962735.1 Candidatus Latescibacterota bacterium | reverse complement strand
TCTATCTCCGTTATTATAGTCCCCCAAACCGGCATCATGCGGGGGCCGTCCGTCCCGGGCTCGCCCAACCTCCGACTGATCTCGTAGATATCCTCGTACACGAGCTTCTCCAGGCCCACGGGGATAACGAGCTCCACCCTCCTGCCGACGAGCCCGCCCAACACAGTCCCTATGGTGCCTCCGGTCTCCAACCCTATGAGCACACCTGCGACCCTCCTCCGGTAATCCAGGGCATTGGCCCCCTTGATGTATATGTCACCGGCTTTCATATGTCCGACGGCCGTGAACCTGTCCAGGTCCTCCACAGGAGCCCCGTCCCTCAAAACCACGTCCGGCATCACCTCGTCGCTCAGCTGGGGCGGCCTTGGGGGATGCCTCGGTAGTGTAAGGCCGCTGCGGTACGAGGTTTTGTCTATCTTCCTCCCTAAGAGCTCCTCCACCACATAGCTATTTGTGGTCCCCGTGGCCACGACCACCATTCCCTCCCTCAAGGCCCTCTGAACAGAGGGCCATTTGGTCACCCCCTTGGCGATGAGACGCTTGGACTCCGAAACCGTCAGCACGAAGGTCTTCTGCATGGCCTCTCCCTCCAGCGAAGGACCTTTTGAGGCTATACTATCATGCCCCTATCTCCTCAAGTATCCCGAACCAATTATCTAAGCACACCCTGCTGGCGTACTCCCCGGACTCCGAGAACTTGCTTCCCCCCGGCCTATCCACCTCCTCCCTGGAGAGCGCCTTCGGCCTCCAGTGGGTCTCTAAGGACACGAATCCATCGTACCCGTCATCCACCAAGGATTTAAACTGCCCCTGGTAGTCTATCACCCCCTCACCTATTGGAACGCTCGTCAGCTCCCCGGTCTCTGGGTCATTCCCGGCGTCCTTGAGGTGCATGTGCACCATGAACGGCCTGACCGCCTCGTACCCCTCCGGGTACGGTTCCTCCTTCACATGCTCGTCGTAGACGGAGTTCGCAGGGTCCCATGTGGCCCTGACGTTGGGATGGTCGAGGGCCTTGAGGAAGTCGGCGAGAACTTTCCCGGTTCCAATCATGGTGCTGGCCTCGTTCTCTATCCCGAGGGTCATCCCCTCCTGTTCCAATATCTTCACCGGTTCCTCGAACTTGTCCAATATCCTCTGCCAATAGTCCTCAGCCCCCCTGCCCTTTCGCCAGAAGGTGAACCCCCGGATGATGTTACAATCCAGGGCTTGGGCCAGCCTTATGCACCGCCGGAGGATGTCCAAGTGCTCATTATATTCCTCATCGGAATCTATGTCACACTTGAAGAAAGGCGAAGCTATGCTGCAGACCTTCAACCCCGTGCCCTTTAAGCCCTCCCTCAGGCGTGGGACCTCGTCCACTAAGTCCTGCGGGGACTTATCCCAAAGGCTCCTTATCTCTATCCCATCCAAGTTATAGTCCTCCACCACCTTCAGCACCACCTCGAGGTCCTGGGAGACCTCGTCCGTGAACACTGCCTTTTTGAACATCCTCTTCCTCCTTTTGTCTATATCTCCCAAAAAGTTCTCCTCACAACCGAACTTCCTCTCCTGTGCGGGCGGACTCGTAGATGGCAAGTATCAGGTCCACCGCCTTCCTCGCATCCTCCCCCGGTATCATAGGTTCCCTGTCCTCTATCACTGCCCTGGCCATATCCTTCACCAAAGCTATGTGCCCGGCCATCCCTATGGCGGTGGGGTCCTGCATAGCCCGTTCCTCCTCCCCTTCCTCGACTTCCACCTCCCGATCCTCGGCCAGGTCGTCCTGGCCGGTCGTGGTGGCCCACCGGACGATCTTGCTTTCCTCGATGGTGATCGTGCCCAGCTTCCCGTGCAGCATGATCCTAGTGGGCTCTCCGGGATTGACCGAAGTAGTGCCCTCTATCACCCCGTACGCTCCGCTCCGAAAGGTCAGCAGGGCCACGGCAGTATCCTCCACCTCTATGTCCCTGACAAGATGGTCGGCTTTGGCGTACGCCGAGACCACGGGCTCCCCGACCAGCCACAGCAGGAGGTCCACCCCGTGCACTCCCTGGTTCATAAGTGCCCCACCTCCGTCCAAGGCCCAGGTGCCCCTCCAGCCCGCGCTGTCGTAGTACTTCTGGGAACGGTAGTACTTAAGATATGTGTCCGC
>DTXA01000137.1 GCA_012962735.1 Candidatus Latescibacterota bacterium | reverse complement strand
TGGTTCGTTCGGGGGCGGAACCTAGCCGAGCCGTTCCGTCAGGATCTCCTCCAGGCGGGACCCATCGGCTTTAACCCATCTTTTGACCGAGCCCATCCCCCAGGTGTGGCTTTCGACCGTGAGACGGGTGGGCTCGACCGTCTCGAAGAGGGGGGAGGCCTCGAAGTATTCCCCGAAGGAGAACTTCGCTACGCCTCTGGGGCCCATGCGCGCCGATACAAGGTTGCCCACGACCTCTCCCTTGCCCTTTATGCTGACGACCCCTCCGACGGACATCGTGATGTCTCAAAGTGTCTCATTGGGGGCTAAAAGGTTAACGGAGAGGAAGAGGGGCTAAAGGGGTGAGTCGAAACGCTCGGCCTTAGGCACCTAACGGTATAGGAAGCAGGCGGCCTTGTGCCCGGGCCTGGCCTCTATTAAGGGTGGGGTCTCCTCCTTGCATACGGGCATGGCGTGGGGGCATCTGTTGCTAAATACGCATCCCTGCTCCGCCTGGAACCCCCTAAACGTTATGTCTTCCACCTGGAGCCTTCCCTTCCACCTCCTCCTGGGGTCGGGTATGGGTATCGAGCGGACCAGAAGCCGGGTGTAGGGGTGCAGGGCCTCTCCCACCACCGACTTGGCCTCCCCCATCTCCACTATGTTTCCAAGACAGAGGACTATCATCCGGTCGGCCACGTAGTGGGCTATGTTCAGGTCGTGGGTTATGTAAAGGCACGACATCTTGAGCCTGCCCTTAAGGTCCAAGAGATTTTCGAGGAATATGGACCTAAGCGAGACGTCGATCATCGACACGGGCTCGTCGGCTACTACGAGCTTAGGCTTTATGAGGAGTATCCTGGCCAACATGAGCCTCTGCCTCTCCCCGCCGCTGAGCTGATGGGGATACCTGCCCAGAAGGTCTTCGGGCCTCAGGCCTATGGTCCTCATGGACTCCATTATCAGGTCGCGCCCCTCCCTCTCTGATGAGGCCAGACCGAACTTTTTGATGACCATGTGAAGCACGCGCTCAACCCTGTAGAAGGGGTTGTATGTGCTGTAGGGGTCCTGGAATATCACCTGGACCTCGCGTCTGTACATCACCCTATCGCTCTTGAGCCAGGACCTCACGTCCCTGCCCTTATAGAGGATCACGCCCGAGGTGGGCTCTAGCAGTCCCAGTATGAGCCTGGCTATCGTGCTCTTACCGCTCCCGCTTTCGCCGACCAACGCCGTTATGATGGGGCTTTCTCCCGGTATGGCGAAGGACACCCTGTCTACAGCCCTTATGAGCCTCCTCCCCACAAGCCCCAGCCCTCCGCCTATCTTGAAGACCTTCGTGACATCCCTGAGCTCTAGGAGGGGCTGCTCCATGTTCATCACGTGTAGAGGTGGCATGCGATATACCTCCCGGGGCTCACCTCCCTGAAGGGGGGCCGCTCCCTGGGGCATACGGGCATGGCCTTGGGGCATCTGGGGTGGAACCTGCAGCCTGAAGGCCAGTTTAGCGGGCTTGGAGGCAGCCCGGGTATGCCCTTCACGACCTTCTTCTCCAAGGAGGGTATGGCTGCCACCAATAGCTTGCTGTAAGGATGTAAGGGGTCTAGGAACACTTCGTAGACCGAACCTATCTCCGCGATTTTTCCCGCGTACATGATCGCTATCCTGTCCACGATCTCGGCGTGGGCTGCTAGGTCGTGGGCTACGAAGACGACGGTCATCCCGTACCTGTCCTTCAGGCTGGCTATGGACTGAAGGACGCTTCTCTGAACCACCACGTCTAGGGCCGTTACGGGCTCGTCTGCCACCACAAAGCTGGGCTTCAAAAGAGTCGCCATGGCTATTATAACCCTCTGCTTCATCCCCCCGCTGAGCTCGTGGGGATACATCCTGGCTACCTCGATGGGTAGGCCGACCTCCTTAAGGCTGGACAGCACCACCTCCTCAGCATCCTCCTTGGGCATATCCGTATGCGAGGTTATGGCGTCTATCATCTGCTCCTCGACCCTTAGAACGGGGTTTAGTGAGTTCATCGAGCCCTGAGGGATGTAGGATATCTCCTTCCACCTTAGCCTTCTGAGCTCCTCCTCGCCCAAGCCGAGCAGGTCTACGCCCTTAAAGACGACCTTCCCGCCTGCTATGTACCCAGGAGGCCTG